>CAMAQX010000289.1 GCA_945860455.1 Lishizhenia tianjinensis | reverse complement strand
TTTAAATCCAGTACATCTTTCATAGAGAAAACTCCTTTTTTACCAATTATCCATTCGGCAGCAATGATTGCACCAAGAGCAAAGCCTTCGCGGTTATGTGCTACATGCTTAATTTCAATAAAGTCAACATCTGAATTGTAATAAACACTATGTGTTCCAGGTACATCATCAATTCGTTTTACATCGATAAAAACTTCATCTTCTTTTGGGTTTTCGATTGCCCAATTGTTTTTATCTGTATGATTAATGATTGCATTTGCCAATGAAATGGCAGTTCCGCTTGGTTTGTCCAATTTTTGGGTGTGATGGATTTCTTCCATTGAAACTTTGTAATCTTTAAACTTAGCCATCATCTTTGCCAGATAATCATTAAGTTCAAAAAAAATATTGACTCCTAAACTAAAGTTAGAGCCATACAAAAATGCTGCATTTTTTTCAAGACAAAGCTTCTCCATTAAATGATAATCTTCTAACCAACCTGTTGTTCCCGAAACTACCGGAATTCCATGATTGATAGCAGCAGAAATATTTTCAACCGCAACTTTTGGCGCACTAAAATCAATAGCAACATCTGCAGAAGCAAGGCCATCAAAAGTATTAAATTCGTCTTTTTTTAATACAATTTTATGACCTCTTTCTAAAGCAATCCCTTCGATTACTTTGCCCATTTTACCATATCCTAATAAGGCTATTTTCATCTAGAATTTGTAGTTAAAAGTTAGTCCTAAGTTTGGTTTGTAATCAATATCATTCATATACACATCAGGTTGAAATGATAGTTTGTCACTCACGTTGAATTGTATTAAGTGTGCGTCAACATTAGCATCAACTATATTTAACACATAAAAACCAATAGTAACTAAAAGTGATAAATCTCTGTTTCTTTGATAGAATCGTTGTGCTTGTATTAATCTAGAATCATCAAGATATTGATATTGATCATCGTCAAATCCTAATAATCTGCGTTTGTAGGCATCTCGATAGCTATGGTATTTTTTACTGTTATCAATATAAAAATACAAACTTGTTCCAATTGCACCATAAACAATGGGGATTTTCCAATATTTTTTATTGTAGGCCTGACCTAATCCTGGTAATAAAGCAGAATAAAAAGCAGCTTTTGTTGGTCGGAGTGGATCAATTTCTTTTAGTTTTAAAGTGTCTTTTGTTTTTAAAGCTTTACCAATTTCCTGAGAAAAAGCCGATTGATTTCCAAATAGAAATGAGAGTATTACTATGTAAAAAATCTTATTCACTAACCTTTTATTAGTTTGATAATGCGATTAAAATCTTCTTCGGAGTGAAACGGAATCGTGATTTTTCCTTTACCGTTTCCGGCAACTTTTACGTCAATTTTTGAACCGAAGAAATTTACGAATGCTTTTTTTTGCTCATCTTCAACTTTGAATGAAGCTGCTTTTTTAGCTTTTGGTGATGCAGGTTTAATGCTTTCTTGGTAATTTTTAACCAAAGCTTCAGTCTCACGAACTGAAAGATTTTGACTTACAATTTTTTGGTAAATATCGGTCTGTACGTCCTGGTCTTCAATATTGATTATTGCGCGACCGTGTCCCATACTGATAAAACCATCACGAATTCCGGTTTGAATGATCGGGTCTAACTTTAACAATCGCAAATAGTTGGCAATCGTAGAACGTTTTTTTCCAACGCGTTCGCTCATTTGTTCCTGAGTCAATTGAATTTCGTCAATTAATCTTTGATACGAAAGTGCAATCTCTATTGGGTCTAAATCGTGACGTTGAATATTTTCTACCAAAGCCATTAACAATGATTCATTGTCATTGGCAATTCTGATGTATGCAGGAACTGTTTTCAAACCCACTAATTTTGAAGCACGTAAACGACGTTCTCCTGAAATTAATTGGTATTTATTGAAGTCTAATTTTCGAACGGTTATCGGTTGAATTAATCCTAATTCTTTGATAGATGACGCTAATTCCTGTAGCGAATCTTCATTGAAATTACTTCTTGGTTGAAATGGATTTATGGCAATTACCTCAATATCTAATTCGATGATATTGCCTACAACTTTGTCGGCATTTTTATCACCAATCGATTTTATATCATTATCAGGATCTTTTAATAAGGCTGATAAACCTCTTCCTAATGCTTGTTTTTTTATAGCTTTTGCCATGCCTTAATTGCTGTTTTTCTTGATAATTTCTTGGGCTAAACTCAAGTAGTTTGTTGCTCCTCTGCTTGTTGCATCAAAGTTAATGATACTTTCACCAAAGCTTGGTGCTTCACTTAATTTCACATTTCGTTGAATGATTGTTTTGAAAACCATATCACTAAAATGTTTTTGCACTTCTTCAACCACTTGATTAGACAAACGCAAACGGGAGTCAAACATGGTTAATAAAAGTCCTTCGATATCCAAATTTGCGTTGTGTATTTTTTGAACACTTTTTATCGTGTTTAATAGTTTTCCTAAACCTTCTAAAGCAAAATATTCACATTGAATAGGAATGACCACGCTATCGGCAGAGGTTAATGCATTTAATGTTAACAAACCTAAAGATGGAGCACAATCAATTAAGATATAATCATATTCGTCTTTGATACTTTCCAAAGCCTGTTTAAGCATGTACTCTCGATTTTCTTTGTCAACCAACTCGATTTCAATGGCAACCAAATCAATATGCGAAGGAATTACCCAAACATTTGGTGCGCTGCATGGAATAATAGCTTCTACAGGTGTATTGCTGTGTTCTAGAATTTGATAGGTACCAATAGCCACATTTTCCACATCAATACCTAAACCGGAACTGGCGTTGGCTTGTGGATCAGCGTCTATTAAAAGCACTTTTTTTTCTAAAACTCCTAGTGATGCTGCAAGGTTTACAGAAGTTGTTGTTTTTCCAACACCACCTTTTTGATTGGCAATAGCAATGATTTTACCCATTTAATTTTTAAAAATTTAGAGCCGTAAAAATACAATTATTTATGGCTTTGCCAACGGAATTTTGTTAACATTCTTGTAA
>CAMAQX010000288.1 GCA_945860455.1 Lishizhenia tianjinensis | reverse complement strand
ATTACAATTAAATAATGAGATCAGCCAAGGTATTATATAAAAATAATGACGCTGGGATTATCATTCAACATGAAGATGGTTCCTATACGTTTCGTTATCATTCGCAATGGTTAAACGATACACAAAAACCACCAATAAGTCTCACTTTACCCAAATCAATTCAAGAATATCATTCGCCATTTCTATTTCCTTTTTTCTACAACATGCTTCCAGAAGGAACAAATAAACAAATGGCTTGCGCATATTATCGTATTGACCCAGATGATTATTTTGGTTTGTTATTAAACACAGCGAAAACAGACACCATTGGTGTAATCCGGATTTTAAAAATTGAATAAAAATGAAAATACCAATCATTAATTCTTGTCCGGGAACATTGTCTGAGGGATTTAACACATACAGTCAGACTACATTGAATCGCGTTTTTCACGGAAAAAAGGTACATCATATTTTACCGTATGATTCACCAACCTCGAACGAAGAAAGCAATATACTGTTCGATGAAAACAGAAAACGGATATCAATTTCTGGTGTCCAAGAAAAATTCTCCGTTGTACTAGAAAAAAACAAATTACGGCTTACTCATGAAAACGAGGCAGGAACATATATTCTGAAACCCATACCAAGTTTTGGAAAAAAAGCGGATCAAATGCCAGCAAACGAACATTTGACTATGCAAATTGCTCGACAACTATTTGGTATTGAAACCGCTGAAAATGCGCTCATCTTTTTTAAAGATGGTACTCCCGCGTATATCACAAAACGATTTGATGTTCATGAAGACGGATCTAAACTAGCGCAAGACGATTTTGCTTCATTATCAGAACGAACTCCCCAAACTCATGGAGAACATTACAAATATTCAGGGAATTACTTAGAGGTTTTTGAACTAATGAAACGCTACTTGCCAATTTATAAATTAGAAGCACCCAAATTATTCAAAATACTTATATTCAATTATTTATTCTCCAATGGAGATGCGCATTTAAAGAATTTCTCTATTTCCGAAACTCCATTGGGCGATTATCGATTAAGTCCTGCCTATGACTTATTGAATAGTAGAATTCATATCGATGACAAAGAATTTGCATTGGAAGACGGTCTATTGCCGAGAAATTTGTCATCTGGAAAAATTAGCACACAATTTGCCAAGCTTGCCAAGGAAGCAGAAATAAGTGAAAAGTTATTTCTTACACTAAAATCCTTGATGATATCGAAATCAACACAAGTAGAAAAAATGATTTTAAACTCATTTCTGAATGATTCAACCAAACGAAATTACCTTCAATCTTATCAACGTAGGTTAAATCAATTTTGTAAAGAATAAACTTTATAGCTTATTGATTCCAAATCTCCCAACTTTTCAAGGCTTGTTCTTTAAGCATGGATTCGCCGTTGAGAATTTACTTTTCTACTATGTTTTTTTTAAACACTTATTAACCATCTTCAAAAGAATAACTGGTTTTACTATATGGTCTAAAATTAAGTTATATGGTTTTATCTGTTATCATTCCAATTATTATTTTCAATTGAAATGAACTAACCAATCAATCCTAGATCTTTATCTTTTTGAATGTGCTTTTTAATTTTACGAATCCCAACAATCCAAAACCCGATAACAACGATAGTAAACAGTAACATTAATAATAAAGACAGCAGAGGATTAGCGTTTTCATGAGACACATACATTAAGCAAAAATTATATGTACCATGAACCAAAATTGGAAACAATAGCGCTTTTATTAAAAACCCTTTTCTTTGATCATCATCAGCGTGAAATTTGGATAAAGAAAAATAATAACCCATAATTACTGCAAAAAAACCATGGGCAGGAACAGCAGTAAATGCTCTAGCAATCGCAACTGTCATACCACCTTGAAATACATATAGAATATTTTCGATCAGCGCAAATCCCAATGAAACAAAAACAGCATAAACAATACCATCATAGTTTTGATCAAAATGTTTACTTTTCCAAATAAACCAATATAAAAATAGAAATTTACAGCATTCTTCAACCAAACCAGCAGACAAATACGCATCATAAAATGAACCCAAAACAGCGTATTGTTTAAGGTTTTCTCCAATTGGGTTAAATAAAAAAATTCCAACTAACAAGGTAAGTATTACGGATAAAACCCCGCCTGAAAAAGCTTTAAGTAACATGATGAAGGGTTCCCTAATGGTATCTCGTTGGTAAGTAACAAACATAAAAATGATTGCTGGTGTTATCGATGCAATTAGTAAAGTCATAATTCTACATTTATATATTATTAACAATTATAAGCATTAAAAATTGAATCTAGTTAGTATTCCAAATCTCCCAACTTTTCAAGGCTTGTTCTTTCAGCATCGATTCGCCGTTGAGAATTGTGGCACCATGTTCTTGTGCTTGTTTTAAAAATTGAGATTTAGGAGGATTGTAAACCAAATCAATGATTAAATGATCTTCGGATAATTGCACCCAAGGAATGGGTAGTTCGTCTGTAACATTGGGATATGTACCTATGGGTGTGCAATTTACCCAGAGTTTGCATCCCTGAAGCATGTGTTCATTTAAGTCATCGTACGAAAAAATCGAAGCTCCTTTTTTTGAAGAAGAAATAAAATATACTTGAACTCCCAAATTGGTTAAGACATGAGCTACCGCTTTGGATGCTCCCCCAGTTCCAAAAATCAATGCTCGCTCATGTAAATTCGTAAAAAAAGGCTTTATCGATTGAGCAAATCCAAACGCATCTGTATTGTGACCAATGCATTTCCCATCAACAAACTGAATGGTATTTACGGCTCCAATAATTCTTGCATCCTCAGTCACCTCATCTAAATAAGGAATAACGGATTCTTTGTAAGGAAATGTAACGTTTAATCCAGCCAAGTCTGATTGAAGGATTTTTTGAACCTCCTCAATTTCGTTTATTTCAAAATTTGAATAATCAGCGTCAATCTGATGTTCTAAAAAATAATTCGTAAAAAATCCCTTTGAAAAAGAATGAGAAAGTGATTTACCCAG
>CAMAQX010000287.1 GCA_945860455.1 Lishizhenia tianjinensis | reverse complement strand
AGGTGCGCTGTTCACGATGTCTTGTCCGTTGTAAGAATTAAATATTCCACCCACCAGGAAGTTTCCATCGGAAAGAATTTTCAACACAAAGGCGTGATTATTGAATCCAACACCTTCAAAATTAAAAGTAGAGTCCACCGATCCATTTGCATTTAGTCTTGCAATTTTACCTACCGATGTTCCATCGATGGTTTCAAAATGCCCAACTATAACCAATTTGCCATCAGATTGTTCTACTGCATCTCTAACGAAACCACTGCTGCCGCTCTCAAAGACAGGAGCATTAAAAGTTTCATCTAAAGTAAAATCACTGTTGTATCTGCGGACATTTCTTGACACTATAGCCTCTGGTATAGCCTCTGGCGTGGGGCTGGCGACACCAGCCCCGTCAATACCCACCCACAGATACTTGCCGCTGCTTAGGGCGATGAATCTGTTTCCAAGCGGTGCTGTCCCGCCGACATATTCGTCGTACTCGTTTTTCGCAACGTCAAAATCGTCTACGAAAACTCTTTTGTCCGGAATAAGATCGGTTACTTGTTCGTAACCTGCGTTAAGATTGGATAATATATCGTTAATATTTGGCACGGTTTTTCCTTTTTACGTTATGTACAATATACAATATATATTGTAATATTAAAATATTTAAGTGAACGACATAGTTTAAATATAAAATTTTAAGTATAAATTAAATATTTTTGATTTTATATCTGTACTTCTCGTAGAAGCTTTCTGCCTCACTCATTATGTTTCTATCTATATAAATTTCTTTTTTATCTTGTGTCTTATTTTTTATCTTTATTTTATCTTTTATTTCAAGCATTTGATGAATCTTATTATAAGTTTCGTTGTTATGTAGATCTTCATCGAAAAATATAAGACAATCATTTGATTTTTTGATCATCTCATATATTCTTCTAATCCTAAAACAGTAATAATTACAAGCGGTTCTTTCATCGTAAGTCTTGTTATAAACTATGTTATCTAAAGATTTTTTTGGATCTCCAATAACATAAACAAAGTTTAAGTATTTAAATAATTCTTTACAAGAAAACTCATGATTATAAAGAATGTGATCAAAATAAACCTCTGGTCTTTTTCTATATTCTGTATTTGGTCTTTTAAAAGATAAACAATCTAAATTGGAATATAAATTAAAATTTAGCCTCTGAATCCTGACACCAGAGTCCAAATTTTGAACCAAAACGTCACTTCCTGATTCTAAGTGACTTATAATTAAAAGAATTTTGTTCATTTTAATTCAACTGTCAAATTACAAACAACTTCTTTTTTCTCTTCCGTGGAAGTTTCAATAGAAATTCCAGGTATTCCTTCGATTTTTAACATAAATTATATTAGTAAAATATAATTAATTATGTTGATATTGATTGTTTTGAATTTATACTTTCAATAGCTTTTGCAATTTGCGCTATTTCCTCTGAATATTTATCTTTTAACTCTGGTTTTTCAAGATATTCCTGAGCTTTTTTAAGTATGTTTACAACACTTGTTGTATCGTGTGGGTTTCCTCTAAAATTATTCCAAAGATTTGAAAACCCTTGTGTAAATCTTTTGAAAAATCCTGGTTTTTGTGATTGTTGTGAATCCTGTGCGGCTTGCTGTGCAGCCCGTTCTTTTGCTTTAAGGTCTACGGCAACATCGTAAGGAATGCCAATTTCATTCAACATTCTTAAAAAATTATTAACTTCTTTTTTTTCCGATTCTTCTATTGTTGAAGAAATTTTTTCAAGAGTTTCAATTAAAAAAATACCAAGATCAATATCATTTTCCACAATATAATTTGCAATTATATTATAATTCTTATCTTCTTGTATTATTTGATTTAATTTATCGAACATAATGAATTATGGATTTTGTGCGTATTGAGGCTGAGTATTAGCCGCCGATTGCATTCTTGGAATCATATTCTTTTGAGCTTGTAATTGCTGTATTATTTGAGCAATGAAGGTGTGCATTGGAGTTGTGCCGTCTGTGGCTTTCATATTTTTGGTCGTATTGTCCTTTTCCAAAGCATCAGCCAGATTAGTCAGTGTTTTAACAGCAGCATCAAATTTAGCACCAGGACCCATCACTGTGTCTTTTGCTTGAGCCCAGCCACCCTTGATTCCACCACCGCTGTAGACATTCGAAGCAAATTGCGATGCACCCTTTAATAAGTTGCCAAAAAGTCCTTCTTGTAACTTTTCTTCCATCTCTGGATATTTTGAAACATAATCTAATATAAATTCTTTTGGGTCTATATTCATCTCAACCATAAGATTGGCTGCTTCAACTATAGAAGCCTCTAGGTTTTTGTGATCAATAAATTCATAAAAAGTTTTCATTGGTTTTCCTTATTATCGAGTTGCTAAATTATATATACAACATATAAAAAAATTTTCTAATATATATATTAGATATTACAAAGGAACAATATGAGAAGAAAACTTTTAATTTTAACGTCTTTTTTGCTTTCATTAATCAATTCTGGGCTAATTTATACAAAATTTGCTATTATTGATAGACAACCTCAGAAAATCGAAGAAAAAAAGTTTAATTCTCTTGAGGAAGCTCTGGAAAAAGTAAGCGAACAAGATTTAAAGCAATATGTCGAAAAACTATCTGATAAAGACTTAGAAGGCAGAATGAGCGGCAAATCCGGCAATAAAAAAGCCGCAGATTATATTGACTCTATGTTAGATGAGAGTGGAATATCTCATGTAAGACAAAGATTCAACATTAAAAAAGGAATCAATGTTGGTCCAAGTAAAGAAGAAGGAGATTCATTCACAGAAAATATAATTGCATATATAGTATCGGATATTAATGAAGACGACATTATAGTTTTGGGAGCACATTTTGATCATATAGGCTACGGACCTGCATATAGTAGGGATAATAAAACTGCAATTCACCCTGGAGCAGATGATAATGCCAGTGGCGTGAGTGTTCTTCTGGAATTAGCCAAGATTCTTAAGACCATGAAATTAAATAAAACAGTTTGCTTTCAGTTTTATTCAGGTGAAGAAAT
>CAMAQX010000286.1 GCA_945860455.1 Lishizhenia tianjinensis | reverse complement strand
GAGGGTTATGGGCATGAAGACACACTATTTGGCTTAGATCTTGCAAAAAAAAACATACCCATTGATCATTTAGAAAATCCAGTTTTAAATCGCCACTTGGATTCCAATCAAGTATTTTTGGTAAAAACTCAAAACGCAATTAAAAATCTATATAGGATTTACCTAAACCTAGAGTACACTACGGAAATTCAACACATTAAACTATTAAAGACCGTTGGTTTTTTGAAGAAATGTCGTTTATTGAATGTCATTCGCTTTTTGTTTGGATTAACCGAGCCAATATGTTTATTCATGCTTAAAAATGGATTCGTCCACCTCAAATTATTTGATTTTTATAAGCTAGGTTTGTTTGTTCGTCAAATAAAAGTGTAAATTAGCTTTCTAGATTAAAACAACATGAGAATAATTCTTCTTTTACTTTCAATTACATGCGTTTCATCATTGTTTGGACAAATAATGAATATCAAGATTGGTCAGGTTGCTCCTTTGACAGACTACTCGATGTTATCCACAAACGGTGAAAATGTAACTTTGCGAAATGCAGTAAAGGAGAACGGGATTATTGTTGTTTTTTCTTGCAATACTTGTCCTTTCGTTGTGGGATTTTCTGATTCAACTTTCCCCGGATGGGAAAACCGATATAATTCAATTTTTGATTTTGCAGATGCAAAAAAAATCGGGGTTATTTTGGTGAATTCCAATGAGGCAAAACGAACCGGTGATGATTCCATGGAGAAAATGATCGAACACAAGAAAAACAAAGGCTATAAAATGCCATATGTTTTGGACAAAAATTCGGAATTAGCCAATGCAATGGGAGCAAAAACAACACCGCATGTGTTTTTCTTTGACAAGGAGTTAAAATTAATTTACACCGGTTCAATTGATAATTCTTTTGAAGACAAACGGAAGAAGGAAATACCTTTTTTAATGGACGCGATAGAAAATCACGCTGCGGGCAAAAAAATTAAACTAAACACTACATCTCCTAAAGGGTGTAGCATAAAACGACTTAAATCATAATAGTATGAAGTATTCAATTTTCACCTTTCTACTTGTTGTTACTACTGCTTTTTTTGCCCAAAAACAAGGAGATGGTGGTTTGCCTAAAGGTTTGAAAAGAAATGAACTTTTGAAATCCATCGATAAAAGAGCTTTCTCTGAACCGAATATTTCGTCCTTGCGTGCGGAAGACGCTTTAGTGGATAACACAGGAACGGCTCCTTGGAGGTTTGGATATAATAATCACACTCAATTAAACTTGCAAAATGCGGGTACTTGGATAGAACTACCAAACGGCGATAAACTCTGGTTTTTAGAAATAAATTGTGAAAATGCGTTGACCGTAAATTTGACATTTGCGAATACTGAAATTCCGACTGGAAACGAATTATATGTTTACAACAAGGAAAAAGATTTTATTTTAGGCAAATTTACAGCTTCCCACATATACGAAGGGCAGCTTGGAACTGAATTAATTCCGGGTAACACAGCCATTCTTGAATATTATGTTAGGAAAGAAAATGAATTAGGAAATGTGGAATTGTCCATAGTAACACACGGATATCGCACAGCCGGTGAGTTCACTCAAAAAGCATTTGGTAGCTCGGGGGCGTGTAATAGAAATGTTAATTGTCCGGAGGGTGCTGCCTGGACTTTTGAACGAAATAGCGCAGTGATGCTGGTTTCTGGCAGCAGTGGCTTTTGTTCAGGCGCATTAGTAAATAATACGTTAAATGATGGAAAACCATATGTTTTAACTGCTGATCATTGTTATAGTAATCCTGCTACTTGGATTTTTAGATTCAACTGGCAATCTCCTGATTGCACTAATCCTGCGAGCGCACCAACTTTTCAGTCATTATCTGGTGCTGTTTTACGATCAAGAGCTACTGCTTCAGACGTATGTTTGGTTGAAATAACGGGAGGCTTACAGGGAAATACTGTACCGATTAGTTATAATCCTTATTTTTCTGGATGGGACAATTCAGGAAACACACCTACTTCAGGAATAGGGATTCACCATCCTGCTGGAGATATAAAGAAAATTTCTTTTGAAAATAATCCATTAATTTCAACCACCTTTGGTTCATGCCCACCCAATAGTCATTGGGGAGTAACAACTTGGGATTCAGGGGTCACAGAAGGAGGTTCTTCTGGTTCTCCATTGTATGATCAAAACCATCGAATTATCGGTCAATTACATGGTGGAGCATCTGCCTGTGGAGCCAGTTCTTTGTCGGATGAGTATGGTAAGTTCAGTGTATCTTGGGAGCCTGCTGGAAGTACGAGTGCAACTCAACTCAAATATTGGTTAGATCCGGCAAATTCGGGAGTTCAATTTATCGATGGATATGATCCAACTAATGCAACTCCAGTTGCAGTAGATCCGGGAATTACAAATCCTGCAGGAGTTACAGGTACATTTTGTGGGGCGCTTGTTACTCCTTCGGTAACGATTCAGAACAATGGATCAAATGCGCTTACAACTGTTGATGTTGCTTACGGGTTTGATGGAAATCAGAACCTTACGTATAATTGGACTGGAAATCTGGCACAATGGCAAACCTCAATCATTACCTTGCCAGCTGCGACTTTAGCTTCTGGCACACATACTTTTGGTGCAACGGTTTCAAATCCAAATGCTGGATTGGTAGATGAAAACGCGAATAATAATGTTGTGAGCTCAAGCTTCAATGTTGTAATTGGTGGACAATCGGTTCAGTTAAATTTAGAATTGGATTGTTATGGAACAGAAACGACTTGGGAATTACAAAATTCAACGGGAAGTGCAATTTATTCAGGTTCGGGGTATTCTGATAACCAACCTGGTTTAGTAACAATGGATCCTTGGTGTTTAAATTATGGTTGCTACACATATGTAATTATGGATAGTTACGGTGATGGATTGTTTGGAGGAGTTTTTTGTGCACAAGATGGAAGTGTATCTATTTTATATAACACAGATACCTTAGCAAATTTACCTGAAGCAAATATCGATTTTGGAAATCAGACATCTTTGCAATTTTGTGTAAGTC
>CAMAQX010000285.1 GCA_945860455.1 Lishizhenia tianjinensis | reverse complement strand
GGAATTTTCCAAAATATTTTATTAATGGATGGCGAGCGAATCTTAGATGCTGAACCAACCGTTGGTTATATTCACCGAGCTTTCGAAAAAATAGCCGAAAACCGTCCGTTTTACCAAATCAATGTATTGACTGACCGTATGAACTATTGTTCCTCACCTATCAATAATATGGCTTGGTGGATGACCGTAGAAAAACTGTTAAATATTGAAATCCCGAAAAGAGCCCAATATTTGAGAGTTATTGTGATGGAATTAGCCAGAATTACGGATCACTTGATTTGCAATTCAATCCTTGGGGTTGATACTGGAGCTTATACTGGTTTCCTTTATGTTTTTCAATTCAGAGAAAAAGTATATGAAATCTATGAAGAAATTTGTGGTGCTCGTTTAACAACAAATATGGGAAGAATTGGCGGTTTCGAAAGAGAATGGTCGCCAAAAGCATTTGAATTGCTTAACACTTTCCTTGAAGAATTTCCGGTTGCATGGAAAGAATTCGAAAATCTTTTTGAAAGAAACAGAATCTTTATTGACAGAACGGTTAATGTTGGTCCGATTACTGCCGAAAGCGCCATGCAATACGGTTTAACAGGTCCAAATTTACGTGCCGCTGGAATTGATTACGATGTTCGTAAAGCTGCTCCTTATTCATCTTATGAAGATTTTGAATTTGATATCCCTGTTGGAAAATCTGGTGATACGTATGACCGTTTTTGTGTTCGTAATGCCGAAGTTTGGGAAAGTTTAAGCATCATCAAACAGGCCTTAGCTAAATTACCCGAAGGCCCTATCCACGCTGATGTTCCCGATTATTATTTACCTCCAAAAGAAGATGTTTACACTAATATGGAAAGCTTAATCTATCACTTTAAAATTGTGATGGGAGAAGTTCCTGTTCCTGTTGATGAAATTTATCATGCTGTGGAAGGCGGAAACGGAGAATTAGGATTCTATTTAATTACTGACGGGAGCCGAACACCTTACCGATTGAAATTCAGAAGACCTTGTTATATTTATTACCAAGCCTATACCGAAATGATTAAAGGTGGAATGTTATCCGATGCTATCGTAATATTATCAAGTTTAAATGTAATTGCCGGCGAATTAGACGCTTAAAAAGAAATAAGATTGCAGAATACAGATTTTAGAAGGCAGATTGAAAAATCCTGAATCCTAAATCCTAAATCTCAAATTAAAAAATGGAAAGATCACACATCAAACAAGAAATAAATATAACCGATGCTTTGATGACTCGCATCAATGAGCTAATCAGTCATTATCCTGCAGACAAAAGAAAATCGGCACTATTGCCTGTTTTGCATGAAGTTCAGGATGCTCACGACAATTGGTTAAGCATTGATTTGCAAAACAAGGTAGCCGAAATTTTAGAAATACAGCCGATTGAAGTCTATGAAGTAGTGACATTTTATACCATGTACAATCAAAGACCTATTGGAAAATACATGTTCGAATTCTGCCAAACTTCTGCCTGTTGTTTAAATGGCGTAGAAAATTTGATGGATTATACGTGTAACAAATTAGGCGTAAAAGTTGGCGAACCAACCGCTGACGGGCTTTTCGAAGTTCGTGGCGTTGAATGTCTTGGAGCTTGCGGATATGCGCCAATGATGCAGTTGGGTGATTTCTACCAGGAACATTTGACAGAAGCAAAAATCGATCAGTTGATTGCTGATTGCAAAGACGGAAAAATCACTTTACACGATAAGTAATATCATGGGGAGAAAAATATTATTAGACAAAATAAACGTTCCGGGAATTAGAACCTATGAAGTATACCGCAAAGAAGGTGGATATGCTTCTGTAGAGAAAGCCTTGAAAAAAATGACTCCGGACGCAGTAGTCGAAGAAGTAAAAACTTCAGGACTTCGTGGTCGTGGTGGTGCCGGATTTCCTGCAGGAATGAAATGGAGTTTTATCGACAAGAAGTCAGGTAAACCAAGACATTTGGTTTGCAATGCTGACGAATCAGAACCGGGAACTTTCAAAGACCGTTTCTTAATGGAATACATTCCACATCTTTTGATTGAAGGAATGATAACCTCAAGTTATGCCTTAGGCGCCAACCTATCTTACATCTACATTCGTGGAGAATATATGTGGGTTTACAAAATTTTAGAAAGAGCCATCGCCGAAGCAAAAGCTGCTGGTTGGTTGGGTAAAAATATATTAGGTTCAGGTTACGATTTGGATTTATACGTTCAAATTGGAGCTGGAGCCTACATCTGTGGAGAAGAAACTGCTTTGATTGAAAGCTTGGAAGGAAAACGTGGAAATCCTAGAATTAAACCACCATTCCCAGCGGTTTCAGGACTTTGGGCTAATCCAACAGTAGTAAATAATGTAGAGACTATTGCAGCTGTGCCATGGATTGTAAACAATTCAGGTGCTGATTATTCTGCAATCGGAATTGGTCGTTCTACAGGAACCAAATTAATTTCGGCTTCCGGAAATATCAAAAATCAAGGGGTTTTCGAAATAGATTTAGGATTATCCGTATATGAATTCATGAATTCCGACGAATATTGTGGTGGAATGCAAACTGACAGACCATTAAAAGCATTGGTTCCTGGAGGAAGTTCAGTTCCGGTTTTACCAGCTCATTTAATATACAAAACGGCTGCAGGTGAAGACCGTTTGATGACATACGAAAGTCTTTCAGATGGAGGTTTTGCAACAGGTTCGATGTTAGGTTCTGGTGGATTTATAGTTTATGATGATCGAGCTTGTATCGTTCGTAATACATGGAATTTCTCTCGTTTCTATCATCATGAATCTTGCGGTCAATGTACACCATGTCGTGAAGGAACAGGTTGGTTAGAAAAAGTATTGCATCGAATTGAAAACGGTCACGGTCGTGAAGAAGACATAGAATTGTTGTGGAGCATTCAGGCAAAAATTGAAGGAAATACGATTTGTCCTTTAGGTGATGCCGCTGCTTGGCCAGTCGCTGCTGCAATTCGTCACTTCAGGGACGAGTTTGAATACCATATTCGTTTCCCTGAAAAAGTAAAAAATCG
>CAMAQX010000284.1 GCA_945860455.1 Lishizhenia tianjinensis | reverse complement strand
AAAAATGGAATTAAAGGCAATGGGCGATCAAACGTTAAAAGGAACAACGAGGACTTCATGAAAATGAATGAACTCTTTGTAAATGTCCGAAACAATACGGGGTCTGTAATCATCTCAGCAGCTGGTGGCCAACAAATTGCTTTAGAAGGGGATACAGTTAAAGTAGATGGAAAAAGCATCGAAAACGGCGCTTTCACCTACTGTGTATTAGAATACCTAAAAATGCACGAAGGAGACAAAGAAGCACTTACGGTAATACAACTTAAAAAATACGTAGAAAAGCGCGTTGAAGAAATCACCAACGGTAAACAGCAACCTACCTCACGTCAAGAAACCATGGAGATTGATTGGGGCTTGAGGTAAAATAAATGTCAGTTTGTTCAAATTAATGCTTATTTTTTAATTAAAAGCCTATGTCTAAATGTAGATGGTGTGGTGGGGATATACCGATGAACCATTATCTTTTGATAATTATGAGGAAAAATTCTGTGGTATGCGATGTTTTGATGAATTTGTAAGTCGAGGATATAAACCGACTGAAAAATCTGGTTGTTTCGTAGCAACAGCATGTCTTGGCAACTACGACCATCCAGTTGTTTTAGATTTAAGAAGATTTCGAGATGAATTTCTACAACGAAAAACTTGGGGTAGACATTTCATAACTTGGTATTATGCTAAAGGGCCTATTTTCGCAAAGAAAATTGTTAAAAACACAGTCCTAAAAAGTGGCGTTTATATTTTCTTATAAAACCGCTGCATCTAACTATATCAGCTTATTTTTGGATTACGAGAGCGCAATAAAATAATACAAATCAATGTAATTTCTCCTACCATATAATTTTAATTTAGTAAAATTAATTATATATCTTAATGCTGAGTGCTTAACATTTGGTTCATTCCATTGTATTATTAAAATAAAAATATATATTAAATTTGAGATTAAATGACCCCAGAATATAATAAATCGTTATATTTACATATCTTAAAAGTAATTTAGGACACTACAGGACACTATAGCTTTTATAGTATTTTTACTCACAAATTAAATTTTAATAGATGCTGGATTTAAATGAGGATATTAACAATAGACTAAGTGCCTTTAAAGAAATTCAAAAAAAGTTCTCTTCATTAATTGACGAAAATGATAAGTTAATAGCGAATCTTATCAAAGATCATTCTAAAGATTTAAAGGTTAAAGCTGAAAAATGGAATGTAACTGAGCAGTCATTGACAGATAAATTAGAGAAATTGAATGACGAAATATACCGCTACGGGGTTTTATTAAAAAAAGAGTATAAGGTAACAGAGTTATCGGGTATTATGAATACTAGATTTAATGAAATAAAAGGGGCTGTCGAAGATTACGTTACTTTTAAATTAAATACCGAAAAGAAAAAACAGATCAAATTAGTAGAGGATGCGAAGAGCTTATTCAACTCTATACACCTTGGTTTAGGTCAAAAGAAGCAGCTTTTGCAAGATGAATTTGAGGAAAAAATTGACTTGTTTTTTACACAGTGGGAAAATTTTAAAATAACTAAACTTGATGCATTTAAAAATGTTTGCTCACCTCACTTACTCACACAATTCAGTGAGCCCTCATTTGCTGCATTTTCCGATTATATTAGTTTAGGTGAAAAATCTCAAAATGTAACAACTAAAAATGGCAATAAAGAAATTGTTTATCCTGTTTTAACAAAATTTAATGATTTCCAAAACCTTGTTATTTTATACAACGAATCAACAAAAGAGAAAGCAGAAGCAATATCAGATGTACTTATATTCAGAATGCTTTACGCTCATTTACCTGATAAACTGAAATTATATCTTTACGATAAACGAATGAATGAAAAATTCAGGGAGTTTTTGTCAATTCCTACATCAGTAATTGAGACAGGTTATGAGTGGGAGGGTTTCATTGAAAACATAGGAAAAGCAGAAGCATCTATTAGAACCAAATTAGGATTGATTTTTTCAGATATTAGTTCTAATCATAACTCGCTTCACGAGTATAATTTAAATTTAATCAAAGCTGAAAAGTACGACGAAATTTTACCTTATTTTTTGTTTGTTGTCGATGATATATTGTCGTTTCCTTTTGAGCAAAATATACAAGACACGCTCAGCAGACTTGATAATTTAATACAATATGGATGCAATGTTGTATTTATGGTAAAAGAGGATGTTAATCTCGATAAATTAGAAATGTTTTTAAAATATGCAAAAACATTTCGCTTTGATTTTATCAATCTTACTAATACACACGAAAATTTAGGAGTGGACCTTAAAAAAGCAGATATTAAAAATATTAAAATTGAGGACAAAAAAGTGCTCATTTATAATTTTATCGACGCTTTCGAAAACTTGGCATCATCTAGAGCAAAGATTAAATTTAAGTCGTATGCAATTCCTGAAAAAGCAAAATGGTTTTCTGGTGACGCTTCAAAAGAGGTAAAAATACCTATTGGAAAGTCAATGCTTAAGGATGGGTTTGAGTACATGTCTTTTAAAACTAAAGACATGCTTTCAAATGCTTTGCTTTGTGGTGGTGTTGGATCAGGAAAAACAAACTTTCTTAAAGGAATAATTACATCTTTATCACTCAATTATTCCACAGATGAACTTGAATTGTGGTTGGTGGATATGAAAAATGGAGCGGGATTCAGTGTTTTTAATAACTGCAATTTACCACATGCAACAAAATACGCTTTTAGTGCTGAGAGCGAGTTAATTAACGACTTGTTTTTTCAACTAAGAAAACAAATGGATGAGCGCTACATTTATTTTTCACAGTTTTCAATAGATAATCTTGAGGATGCATCAAAACTAGAAAATATAGACCCGTCTAAATTGAGGAGAATTGTTGTAATTATTGATGAGTTTGCAACAATATTTACAGATGACGCACCATTTTTAGATGAAATCGCTAATAATTTACTGTCTATTATTCAAAAAGGGCGTGCAATGGGGATTAATCTGCTTTTGGCAGCTCAAAATTTTAGCAATATTAAAAGTTCTTCCTTCAATCAAGCGATTACACTCATTCCTACACGCATATTATTAAAGTC
>CAMAQX010000283.1 GCA_945860455.1 Lishizhenia tianjinensis | reverse complement strand
TAATATCATTGGTGCCATTTAAAAACACACCACCTGGCGTTGCTGCCATTACAGTAATATTGCTTTTACTTACATTCAATGTACTATTAAGATAGGTGCCATTGGCAAGAACAATAATGTCTCCAGCCACAGTTGACGCTGCATTTATTTTGGTTTGCAACGCTGTTACAGAACTCACATTGATTATTGTTGCTTTCAATGTTTGCATAACCATCAAATTTAGCAATAATAAAAAAGTAACTAATTTTAAATTTTTCATTGATTTATTGTATTACTTAAATCTATTTTTTAAGTATAAATTTAATGGTTTTAGAATTCGTGTCGCTTATTATTTCAGCAAAATAAATACCATCATTTAAATCAGACGCGTCCAAATTGAATGTCAATTTATCATCTGAATAATCAACTATATCCGTTTGCTTTTTTACAATTTGACCATTCACATTAAAGATAGAAATTTTACTAATTGAATTAAATGGTTGATTTGAATGAATTTTAATTTGAGATCTAGCTGGGTTTGGAGCAATAAATAGTGAGTTTTCAGCATTTATTAAATCAAATTGAATGTTAGATAAAGTGGCTAGTCTATCGTTTAATTGTGCAATAAACAAACTCGGAATGGCTGAAATTCGTGTTCCTTGAGATTGAATTACACCTATTGGCTCAGTAGTTGCATCGCCAACACCTGTAATGTTTGGACAAATACAACCAATAGCCCAATTTATCTCATCGCCTGGCGGATCTTGAATGACCATTCTTGCAGCGTTACAATTCCAAAACATAATTTGTCCTCCAGCCCAGCCATGACCGCTACCCATAACCAAGCGGTTTTGCACATCCATGGCTCCGTTACCAGTAAGATTGTCAAATAAAATTCCTGTAGACCAACGATGATGTGGGCCTATGTCACTATGTTGTAGAGTTGACGAACTATTATAAAACACATTTGGACCGCAGGTTCTACTTCCATTAACATAATCATGACGTCCATTTCTAGTGGTACAATTCTGAACCAAACAACGTTGACCATCCACATTAAATGAATAGCGACGGCCGCCATCAATTATAGATTTTGGATCGTACATTTTACATTCATCAACAGTAATAAAACTGGCATCAGAATTAATATGAACTGCCGAATATCCAAAATAATAAACATCTAAATTTCGTGCCCAACTATTGTAAATTTTATCAAATGACACAGCTTCCCAACCGTGATTTTCATCTGTAGAAGAGGTGTAAGTAGAATTAATTCTGACGTTTTCAATACCACAATTATTTATTCTATTATCTGTAAATTTCACCAATTCACCTGTTGAATAAAGAGGGTCGATAACATCCATTATTGGAGCATCCAAAGTGATAACATTACCGTTAATATTTGTTATTTTTCTTTCAGAATCCATGTCATAACCACTCGCTGTCCAATTAGTAGCAGCTGGATCGATAGTAGATAATAAATTCATTCCTAGTAAATTTATCCAAGCAGCATTTGGAATTCGATGTACGAAAACTTTGTCGCCAATTGCAAAACTATGCCCCGAAGCAACTGTTATTTGCTTTGCACCAATTGGAACATAGGAATCTGTTATAGCTTTCCTAGTTGAATTTGAAGAATTGTAGGCAGTTCCAGAAGCGCCAATAAAATCAAATAGGATGTGTTGTGAAGTTTTCGTAGCAATAAAATTAGTTCCACTTCCATTAAAACCAACTCCACGAAGTACAATTCCACTTGCTGAAATAGTAACCGTATCGCTAATATTATATGTTCCCGCAGTGAAAAGGATTGCACCTCTAAAACCATTTGCGTCTAAGGGCATTGCAGCAACTTGATTGATAGCGTTTTGTATGTTTGCTAGATTATCCCCAACAATAGGATTTACAGTAAGTACTACTCCAACTGTTGGAATTGGTGCTTCACTATTCATATAACCCACCGCACTAAAATCGGGAACAACATTGCCTTTTGCATCAGCGGTATAAACTAATCGACCATTTGTTCCAATAGAAACCAAACTCGATGTTTGCGCATGACTATTTCCTTGTAATATTACAATTACTAGAGATATAAGGAAATAGTTTTTTTTCATTTTAATATAAATTTATTTGTAACTATTGTTTCGTTTCTTGACTCTTAAAAAATGCAATCATTTTTGATTTTAATGAAGCTGAAATCGAAGTGTAATTTTTATCATTTACAACATTTACTTTTTCCAAAGGATCTTTTACATAATCATACATTTCTGAAGTGTAAACTTGCGATTCATTAAAAGCTTCTTTACTATTAAAGTTATTCATCCAAATAGTATAACGGTATTGATTAGTTCGTAAACTGTAGCCCATCATTTTCGCATCGGTATAACCTAATTTAGCCATTTCAGCTTTCTTTAATTTCCTTGGATATTGACTGATAGCATATTCTTTTCCTTTAGCTTTATTGTTTAACATTAAAGGTTTTAAACTTTTTCCGTCCAAGTTTTTAGGAATTGCAACACCCGCTAAGTCACAAATAGTGGGAAATACATCAACAAATTCTGTTAGCGAATTTGTTTTACCCGATTTAATTCCAGGACCAGCAATTATTAAAGGTGCTCTTGTAGCTTCTTCAAAATTAGTGTGTTTATGCCATAAATCATGATCGCCTAAATGCCAACCGTGATCGCCCCAAAGTACTATAATAGTGTTATCCAGAGTTCCTAGAGATTCTAAAGTATTTAATAAAATTCCAACTTGTGCATCCATATAGGATATAGCTGCATAGTAACCATGAATAAGTTCTTTTTGTTTTTCAAGTTTCAATCCTATTCTAAGAGAATCAGCAGGTAAAGTTGCATATTCTGGAATATCCAAATAATTGCGTAATTCACCCGATTGGTGGTAGGCAATTAGCGGTCCATTTTTAGAATGCTCTTGAAACGATGCTATTGGCATATCTTCACTATTGTATAAATCCCAATATTTTTTTGGTGCTACAAATGGAAGGTGTGGCTTAGAAAATCCTACTGCCATAAAAAATGGTTTGTCACTTTTAGAGAGTGCAATAATTTGATTTTTTGCTAATATAGCATTAACTCCATCTTGATATGCATTATCTGGAACATCTATACATTCCGTTGAAGGTCCTTTAATACTTTTAGGATTTTCATCATTTGCTGC
>CAMAQX010000282.1 GCA_945860455.1 Lishizhenia tianjinensis | reverse complement strand
CTCATCTTTCGTTGCATGAGCAGTGTGCCCTTCTTGCCAAAGAAATTCAGTTGTTCGTAAAAATAAACGTGTGCGCATTTCCCAACGAACCACATTCGCCCACTGATTTATAAGAATAGGTAAATCACGATATGATTGAATCCAATTTTTATAGGAATTCCAAATGATTGTTTCAGACGTTGGACGAACAATTAATTCTTCCTCCAATTTTGCGTCTGGATCGACGATAAGACCACTTCCATCTTCGGCGTTTTTCAAGCGATAATGCGTAACAACAGCACATTCTTTCGCAAAACCATCCACGTGCGAAGCTTCCTTACTCAAATACGATTTTGGAATAAAAAGTGGGAAATACGCATTTGAATGACCCGTTTCTTTAAAACGACGATCTAACACATCGCGCATATTTTCCCAAATAGCATATCCGTAGGGTTTGATAACCATGCAGCCGCGAACATCAGAATGCTCAGCTAAATCAGCCCTATAAACTAAATCATTGTACCACTTGGAATAATCTTCTGCGCGTGTTGTTTTCTGTTGAGACATATTTTTTCAAATTTGTCTGCAAAGGTAGTTATTGATAATGGAAAAATGCGAAATCGAACCGGTTGAAAGGCATCTTTTATGAAATCTGTGTGTTAACACCCGCCTCCAAGTGCTGCATAAATGTATTCCACTTTTCCATTAAATTCCACGCGCAATACTCCTTTCGATTCACTGGATTCTAAACCGTGGTCAGTTGTTGCCCCAAAAAATTCAATTTTCAATTGAGGATGCTCCCATTTGTAGTAATTATCATTGAAATCTATAACACTCAATGTATATTCAATTCCTTTAATTTTCACCTTAAATTTCGAATCTGTAGATTCCGGATTGAATGATTCTATGCCTAATAATCCACCTACTCCGTAAATACCCCAAAAACAACCATCCACGTTTTCTTGCCAAGAAATTGGATCCAATACTGTGGATTTAAACAATTTAGTTTCGACAAAGGCAGCATTCACCCAGCCAGTTACATCTGCTTCTTCAGTTGTCTCACTCAAATCAAAAGCGGTGGTTAAATAACGCACTTTTATCCAACCTTCTGCCCAATCATTAGCATACAAAAGTTGTGTTTCATTAGGTAAAGAAAATAACACATTACTGGATGTGGTTGGTTCTGAACGCAGGTTCAATCCACTATTGCTCGTTGTAACTTTGATTTGTGCAAAAGAGCTTGAAACAAAAAGAAATGTAAAAAACAGGTTAAAGAAGGTTTTCATTTTTTAAAATTTATTTTGTTAAAATTACAAATTAATACATTTACTTTGTTTTGTCAAATTTCAAAATTGAAGTTCTCATGTCCGAAACGAATGAATCGCAAACGAATAATCCTCTTCACGGTATCACACTGGAACGAATGGTGAAGGAGCTGCAGTATAAATTTGGTTGGGACGGTTTGGGGTATCACATACGAATCAATTGTTTTTTGAAAGATCCTAGTTTGAAATCGAGTTTGAAATTCTTACGCAAAACACCTTGGGCACGAGAAAAGGTAGAGAAACTTTATTTAGATAGGATAATCAGTGAAAACGACTATATTTCGAACAACAAAGGAACTGAATAAACAATTTCATTGAATTCCTTGTTCAATAAGCATGTATAAAAAATCTATTTTTTGGCATCGGAGAGACATTCGGATCGAAGATAACGCAGGACTATTCAAAGCATTAAATCAAAGTGAAGAAGTTCAAGCCATTTTTATTTTCGATCGTGAAATCCTTAATCTGCTTCCGAAAAATGATCAGCGTGTATTGTTTATCCACCAAGAAATTGAAAAGTTAAAGAAAGTTTATAATGACCTTGGAAGTGATTTAATGGTTTATTTTGGAAATCCAATTGAATTGATTCCAGAAATTGCGATTGAACATGAAGGAAAAGCTGTTTTCACAAATCGTGATTACGAACCATATGCTACACAACGAGATCAATTATTATTCGAAAAACTAGAGAAAGAAGGCATAAAATTTATTGGAACGAAGGATCACGTCATTTTTGAAAAAGCTGAAATCACAAAAGACGACGGCAAACCCTACACGATTTTCACGCCTTATTCCAAAAAATGGAAAGCAACAGTAACTGACATTCAGTTAGAATCCTATTCGATGGAAAATCTTCTTTTTAAATTGATTCAAACTGAGGAAAAAAGTAACTTATTAACACTTGAATCTATAGGTTTTGACAGCACTCAAACAGTAGAATTCCCATCCAAAAAGCGAAATAAAGACATCATTAGTTCATATACTGAAAATCGTAATTTCCCAGCATTAAACGGTACATCTAAAATAAGTTTGCACCTACGTTTTGGTACTATTTCTATTCGTGAATTAGCCCGCGAAGCTCTTTCATTAAACGAAACATTTTTAAACGAACTCATCTGGCGGGATTTTTATCAAATGATTATCCATTGGTTTCCTCATTCGGCCAAGAACTCCTTCAAGACTCAATACGATCGCATTCAATGGGAACATAACGAAGCACATTTCAATGCGTGGTGTGAGGGAAAAACAGGTTATCCGATTGTGGATGCTGGAATGCGCGAATTAAACTCAACAGGATTCATGCATAACCGCGTTCGGATGGTAGTTGCAAGTTTTCTCACAAAACATTTATTGATTGACTGGCGCCTCGGTGAAGGTTATTTTGCCGAAAAACTATTAGATTTCGAATTAGCAAGTAATTCTGGAGGGTGGCAATGGGCGGCGGGATGTGGTTGCGATGCGGCACCTTATTTTCGGGTATTCAACCCTACTGCACAACAAGAGAAGTTCGATAAACAGTTTGAGTACATTAAAAAATGGGTTCCTGAATTTGGAACACCGGATTATCCTGAACCAATTATAGATCATAAATTTGCCAGAGAACGCGTGTTGGCGAGGTACAAGGAAGGACTGGAAGGGATTTGATTATTTTTTCATACTCTGAGGTGAATTTAAACCAACTCATAAGTTTATTTTTTTTCATGTCTAAAATACAACTATTTTATGGTGTTTTTTTTGTTAAATATTATCCATATTCCTTTTTATAATTGATATTTTACTTCATATTATGTAAAGTATAAAACTCAAATTATGTAAATTAAAAATTTCTAAAAATGTAAAGTAAAATAATTATTATATG
>CAMAQX010000281.1 GCA_945860455.1 Lishizhenia tianjinensis | reverse complement strand
AATTTCTTTTTATACTTTTTCAACGCTTTTTCAATGTTTTCGCCTTCTTTTATTGGAATAATCAACATACAAGTTCTTTTTTATAATTGTTTAAGGGCTACAAATATATGATATTACTCTTTCAAAAACAAATTATTTTAATATTTCTCTTGAAATAACTAATTTTTGAATTTCTGAGGTTCCTTCACCAATGGTCATTAGTTTTGAATCCCGTAAAAACTTCTCGGCAGGGTATTCTTTCGTGTATCCATACCCTCCCATGATCTGTACTGCTTCATTTCCACATTTTACTGCTACCTCAGAGGCGAAATATTTCGCGAATGCCCCTTGTTTTGTTAGCTGTTTCTTTTTATTTTTTAAATCTGCCGCTTGAAAAGTCAACAATTCCGCAGCCTTTACCTCTGTTGCCATATCAGCAAGTTTGAATCCAATAGCTTGAAAATGAGCGATTGGTTGACCAAACTGTTCTCGTTCCTTCGCATATTTCACAGATGCTTCGAAAGCACCTCTAGCAATACCACAACTCAAAGCAGCAATTGAAATTCTTCCACCGTCCAAAATTTGCATCGCTTGTTTGAATCCCATTCCAACCTCACCAATAACATTTTCTTCAGGAATACGCACGTTATCAAAAATCAACTCGGCAGTTTCGCTTGCTCTAACTCCTAATTTGTCTTTTATTTTTATGGCTGAAAAACCGGGTGTACCTTTTTCGATAATAAATGCGGTAATTCCGCTGCTATCCAACAAGTCACCTGTGCGAATCAATACTACAGCAACATCACCCGATAAACCATGAGTAATCCAATTTTTTGAGCCATTTATTACCCAATCATTACCATCCTTAACAGCAGTACATTGCATTCGCATAGCATCAGAACCTGTATTTGCTTCAGTCAAACCCCATGCTCCAATCCATTCGCCAGAAGCTAATTTTGGTAAGTATTTTCTTTTTTGAGCATCACTTCCATGATAATAGATATGCCCTGTACAAAGTGAATTATGGGCCGCTACGCTTAATCCAATTCCACCACATACTTTGCCTAATTCCATGAGCGCCGTTGCGTATTCAAAATATCCAAATCCTGAACCCCCATATTCTTCTGGAATAAAAATTCCAAGCAGTCCAAGTTCACCCATTTTTTTCATTACGTCAACCGGAAAATGCTCTTCATCATCCCATTGTTTCATATTCGGTCTGATTTCTTTCTCAGCAAAATCTTGTACCATTTGGGCAATCATTTCCTGATTTTCATTGTATTCAAATTCCATTTTTATTGTTTGATATGTTGATTAATAACTTACTAAGCTTTGAATATCTTTAGAATAAAGCGATAATTTTTCACTACCATTTAAAAACGATAAGTTCACTAAAAAGCTAAATCCTGCAATTCGACCTCCACATTTTTGAATTAAAGCTGCTGTTGCAGAGGCAGATCCACCTGTTGCTAATAAATCGTCATGAACTAAAACATTTTGCCCATGACTAATTGCGTCTGTGTGCATTTCGATTACAGCACTTCCATATTCCAAATCATACGAATGGCTTATTTTATCATAAGGTAATTTACCTTGTTTTCTGATTAAAATAAAGGGAACACCTAATCGAATAGCAAGTGGATAACCAAAAAGAAAACCCCTACTCTCTACTCCAGCAATTGCTTCTATGCCTTTAATCTTATAAAAATCCACTAAAAAATCTAACACCTCTGAAGATAATTTAGCGTCAAGCATAATTGGAGATATATCCTTAAATATAATTCCTTCCTTTGGGAAATTCGGCACATCCCGAATCGCCAACTTTAACTTTTCCTCCAATATCATGCTACAAAGATAAATAGGGTTTTAGATTTTCAAAGCATTCTTCATCAATTAATACAGATTCTTTTATTTCCAAAATTGATTTATAACCACCTTTCTTGTCACGAATCTTAATAATTGAATTTGCTTTGTTCCAATTTAAATAAGGATGGCTCTTTAAAACCTCCACCGTAACACTATTTAATTTAATTGGCTTAACCAAAGTTGGGTCAACTTTTAAAAATGATTCAATGAGTGCATATTTTTCCACATCTATCTTCCATACTTCCATTAATTGTTCTTTGCTGTTAAATCCGCCCAACTTTGTTCGATAGTCAATTATCCATTTGGCGAAGGCCGGGCCAATTCCATTTACTTTTGTTAATTCTTCGGCAGATGCAGTATTAATCTCTACTGATAGAATTTTCTTAGTTGGTTCATTTTTAGGTGAGTCAAATTTCTTTTCAAAAACTGGTTTTTCCAAATAAAAAGTGGAGTCTTTAATTAACTCAAACAATTCATCTGGAATGACAAAAACTTGTTGTAATTCATCGTTACTATAAATACCTCTTGCGGTAAACTTAAGCACTACTTTTGCCTGTTTTTCAGACAATCCTAAGTAAATCCATTCTGATTGAGAGTAATTATTTGGATTAAACCTTGCCAAAGGGGATTTAAATCTGCTTTTTTTTTCAAAAACAGATTTCCTGAAATTCTTTTTGTTTTTATTGTAATTTGAAATACGCTTATTTAACTCAGAAATTTGGGCCTCTGATACTTTAATTTCTGATTTTTCCCAATTATACAATCCTATTACACGCGGTATGTACGCAATACCAATTGTTAAAACAACCACATATATCAATGCAACGCGATTACGCTTGGAAATGTAATTCATTGAAAGACAACTTATTTTGGCTCATCGTCATTTTCTGAAAACGAATCAGGCTCAGGATTTGGCTTTGAAAATAACACCTTGAAGAAAAAATAAGCGGTCACAGCAGTTACTATAGTCATTGTGCTGAACATCATAAAAAAAGAAGCATTACTCATAATTAAGCTGTTTTACGTTTTTTGTAGGCAATATAAACACCATAAGCAATGGTTAGCCACAACAATAGAAGCATTACTCTACTTATATTCTTATACAAGACAGATTTATGCTCATGATCTAATTTTTCCAATCGGTATGTTTCATCCTTTTTCAATTTTCTATTCTCAATAAATGATTTAATAGAATCTTTTTGTTCCATTTTTAGCGTTGTAATTTCGTAAAGATGTACCTTGCTTGAATCCAATCTCTGTATAACGCTGCCATATTTATTCATCATGATACCTTCTTGTTCATGATGCAATCGTGTTATT
>CAMAQX010000280.1 GCA_945860455.1 Lishizhenia tianjinensis | reverse complement strand
CCTCCTAGCGTAATCGTTTTTCCTTCACCAATCCAAAACGGGAAATTATCCCAAGAAGAGGATGAAGTATTGTGTTGACGAAGGTAATAAGTTGAGCCGTTGTATACCATACAAGCATAATTATTTATCGAAGTCAATAAACAATTTTCGATTTTCCAAATTTTTCCAGTTGGTACCGTAACGGTTGTTCCTGTAGAGACAAATTCTAAGTTAATCACTTGATTTAACTGTAGATTATTTTGAGCGAAATTTTGATTTATGAATAATCCGATGAATAAAATTAAAAATATTTTTTTCATGTTTGTATATTAAGGAACAATATTATATTCTATGATACTAAGAAAATTATCGGGACAAGTTGTTTGAACTATCTCCCCCGCTTTCAACCAAAGTGGGAATAAATTTCCAACTGCCATCATGATTCCGCTGCTCCCATGTCCAGGAGAACCGTTGATTTGATAATAGGGTTTGGAGTTAATGAGAAAAGGATGTTGTCGATCAGGAAAATTGCAATTTGGATATTCTACCCATTCAGAAATATGTGTATTGGACTGCATGTAAGTTTCAACTTTCCATACTTTCCCGCCAGGAACCGTTTGTGCCGTATTATTGACACGTATTACTTGATTGAATTGAAGGTTTCCCTGCGCAAAACAATCAAATTGTAACAGGAAAAATATGAATAAAAAAAAGACTTTTCTCATGGCTGAATATTAAATTCTATAACACTGATCTTATTTAAACAAGTTCCACCGGAAATAGTTGTTCCCGCGGGCAACCAAAATGGCAAAGAGGTATAGGAATGTGTATTAGTTACACTGGAATAAGCAGCAGGGACGGTTCCATTTCCCACTTTTGTCGAAATCCCATCAACTACAATTGCGGTAGATTCGTGACTACCAGATGTGCAGGAACCATTACTTGTCTGAACACCTGAACTAGTTTGTGGTATATTATAAATAACACTTTCAATCTTCCATACTTTATTTACTGGAACAGTTTCCTGTACAGAAACTAATTTTACTTGACTAAAACCCAAGTTGTATTGACAAAATAGACTTTGCGAAACCCAGAAAAAGAGAACTAAGAAAATAAATTTCATAATCTTTTACTATTAAAAACCGTCTGAAGTATAAATTAGTGTATTCGGATTACTTCCTGACGAATTTGTACTACTCGTTCCACCAATTCCAACCCAAGTTGTACCATTAAAATAATAAAATCCTGGTGTATTGTCAGTTTGAAAAACAAGTAATCCCGTTGCTGGCGTACTAATCAAATTTCGTTGAGCTTGTGTCATTGAAGGTAATAATATACCTTGAGTTGTTGAATTAACATTTAATATGGCAGATGAATTAGGATTTGTTGTTCCAATTCCTACATTGGCTCCTGTGTTTGTTATTAAGCTATTTGCTACCCATGTGGTGCCGTTATGATGCAATGTTTGATTGATGGTTCCTGAGGGTAAACTTCCAGCAGGACCTTGTGGGCCAGTAGATCCAGTTGCACCGTTACAAACATATTTTGTAAGCGAGGCATTAATTTCAGATAAATCAAGGACTCCATTCGTGTTTACATCAAGTCCATATTCTAGTTTCATTCCACCGGTTGTGCAATTTACTCCAATTGCTTCAACAGAAGTTTTTACTAAACTATTTTGTCCATTTGAACCATTTATTCCGTTAGAGCCATTAGTACCAGCTGTTCCTTGAGGTCCTGTTAATCCAATTTGACCTTGAGATCCTGTAGCGCCCGTCGGCCCTGTCGACCCTTGTGGTCCAGTTGCACCGGCTGATCCATTACAAACATATTTGGTAAGAGATGCATTAATTTCAGATAAATCAAGGATTCCATTCGTATTGGCATCAAGTCCATATTCTAGTTTTATACCGCCTGTTGTACAATTTACTCCAATTGATTCAATGGTAGTTTTCACCAAGCTATTCTGCCCATTCGTTCCATTAGAACCGTTTGTTCCAGCAACACCTTGTGATCCTGTTAAACCAATTGGACCTTGAGATCCTGTTGCACCAGCAGGCCCTGTTGCTCCTGGAGATCCAGTTGCTCCATTACAAACATATTTAGTTAGTGTTATATTAATTTCAGCTAAATCAAGGATTCCATTGGAATTTCCATCAAGTCCATATTCTAGTTTCATACCACCTGTTGCGCAATTTACACCGATGGATTCCACCGAAGTTTTAACTAAACTGTTTTGACCATTCGTTCCATTTACTCCGTTTGAACCAGCTGTACCTTGTGGTCCTGTTAGTCCAATTGGTCCTTGTGAACCTGTGGAACCAGTAGGACCTGTTGCTCCTGTTGGACCAGTTAGGTTTGATGTAGTAAATGTTGTTCCGTTGGTAAAGTAAAAAGTAAGTGTCCCATTTCCATTATCAACAACTGAACTAATTCCATTTCCTGTTGCTCCTGTTAATCCGGTTGGTCCCGATGGCCCTTGTGCACCTGTTACTCCAACTTGTCCTTGAGGTCCTGTAAGATTACCTATAACTCCCCATGACCCATTATTATTGTAGGAGACACTTCCATTAGTTGTGTTTAAATAATAATCTCCGGCCGTTCCCAATGTAGAAAGGGGCGAAGTTGTACCATATAACCATTTATTTATTGCTGCTCCTGCGGTATTGGCATATAAAGCGTATGGTACACTCATGAGTTGTTGTGAACCAAAATTTTGATAATTGGTTCCACCTGTAAAGTCAATGGAACTGACTAAAAAATAAGGTCCCGAACCCCAATTTATTGTTGAGAATGATCCCTGTATAACGGTTCCACCACCAATGATAATATTTACAAGCGCTTGTGAGTTACTAAGGGGCGTATGACGTTCTGAATAAACAACTTGACCCGTTGAACTTGTTTTTCTGATTTCTAATTTGTATCCAACAGTTGTGTTCGCAACAAACCCACCAGTTGAATTTCTTAGAACCGCTTGGTAATTTATTCCTAAAGGAGATTGTGATATGGAGTAAAATACTACGTTAATAAAGACAATTAAAAGTAAAATTTTCATAGAGCGTTATTCGTTGTCTAAGTTAAAATTTATTTTGCAATACGCCAGAATTATCTACAATTATTTTATAAAAATCAGTAATGACTATTGATTATTTGACCACATGTTTTTTAGTAATTAGATATCCCGTTTCATGCAACACTTCGATAAAATAAAGACCCGG
>CAMAQX010000279.1 GCA_945860455.1 Lishizhenia tianjinensis | reverse complement strand
TTGCCTTCGGGCGGGTTTCGGACCTGTCCAGACCGCAGCGTCTGGAGCAAAAAACTGTCAACCAGCACCGAACTTGAATAGAAGCACAAGGCTCCAATTTTGCACATCACCCCGCCTGACGCAAAACCCGTGTTGGTAGCAGTTTTGTTCATGTCAGGAATACAAATTATTGATTATTTGACTAAAGTCAATGTCCAAGACGAATTTTCTAAGGAACATTTTAAAAGATTCGGGTGTATAAAAGCCCCTTTTTTATATAGATATAAGATTGGCCTTTTTCCTGTAGAAATTCTTTCAATATTAGTTTCGTCTAACTTTAATAAAGTACATATTTTTTCAAAAAATAGTTGCTGATTATCTATATATATCTGAAACCAAATATTGTCAAGTTGTTTGTCAATTTTTGATATGTCATAATGAAATGAATTGTCCTTATACTCAAAATGAATAAGTATAGACTTTGTTTCGTAGATAATTAATTTAAGATTCCCAGAATTGCTTTTGATATCAAAGTCGATTATTTGAATGTCAGTTACTGGCAGTTTGGATTCTTGTGATAATATAAATATTAAGCTGTCTTTATTATCGTTTAAAATTTTATCAATAATTATATTCGGATACATATTAATATTTATTTGAAAAATAGTTGAGATCAAATTGCTACCAACGTTTTCAGGCTTGGCGAAGGTGGCGATTTTCACGACTAAACTTCATTCGAAGTACCGAGTTTCAAATTTACAAAAAACTATCATACGAAGCACTGAACCGCCACTTTTGCCAAACCCGTGTTATGCCTTCGTTCTTCTTCTGTCGTCCGTTGTCTTGTCATTTTACTATGTCGTTGTGCGTTGGCTTGGTAGCCCTTTTGCAGTTTTTTGTCTGGCTTTGTGCGTTCGGAAAAACTGCAAATGTGCGACCAAATGCGTAGGCTTTATAATTGATTTTGCATTTCTTTGATAAATAATGTTTGCAAATATTGCTCTGCTCCCAATTGGTCAAAAATTTGTTCAATTACAGCATAATCATTAATCGGCATTTCAGCAAGTACAGCTCTTGTAATTTTTGCGATTGCATTAATTTTAGTGTCTCCTGAAATAACCATTGCAACCCAGACCAAAATTAACTCATCAAAAATTCTGTGAAGGAAATATGTGTATTCAATTCCTTTCAATGCTTCTTTGTTACCCGATGAAGCAGATTGAATGTATGAAGTGAAGTCTGAAAACTTAATTGAAGTAACCTTGTCATTTGCCTTTAGTTTAGTTTCTAAAACAGGATTAATACTAAGTGCAACTTCCGCATATTTATTTTTTAAATTTTCATAAGCAGTTTCCCAACTTGAATATTTTGTATTAAAGATTGTAGGCCACATTTTTTCAATGGTATATTTTCGATAGAAAATATTCATTATAACTTTTTGTGGATATTCTGCGGCTGAATACCTTGCTTTCCAAGTGTTAGTTAGTTGTCTTGCGTCTTTGAATGTGCTTGTTAAATCAATGTTCATCTTTTATTTTTTTAAATGGTTAATGTTTTTTCTTTCTGTCGTATTTGGTAGGCAGTTTGTTGCTTTGTCGTCTTTTTATAATGAGACATAACTGCAAATGTGTTACCTGCGTTAGTTATTTTAATACTAATATTGTCGCAATTGTCCCGATTATAATTAGTCCGCAAATTACAAACGAAATTATTTTTAATGTTTTAATTTCTTTGTCCTGAAAGTCAAGTCGCTGAATAGTTAAAGTTTGTCCCTCGTTTAGTGCTGTGCTTAGAGCCTTTATGTTATTGTCAATTGTTGAAAGTCTGGTCGGGAAGTCCACGCTTTCAAGAGTTTTAACCAAATTGTCGGTTGCTTCTACAATTTTTTTGTATTGCTCTAAAAGGCGTTTTGTTTCAACAAGTTTTTCCTTGTTGGTCGTATCAATTTTATTTCCTGTGGTTTCAAACTTTAAAACTCCGTCATTAATTTGAATTTCAGTATTTTGTTTTAGGTCTGTAACGTATTGCTTGTAAAGATTGAAAATCTTGTCCGTATAGACAGCATAATTCTGTTGCACTTTTTCAAGTTCAACAATTATACTTATTGAATTTTCCTTTGCACCGTCTATGTAGTCAGTAACTGTCTTTAGTTTTGAAAGCTCCTTTTGAAGTAAGCCCAATTGTTCATTTATCTGTTGGTCAAGCATAATTATTTGCGAATTTGTTATTAAAATTTGTCAGCCAGTTAGAGTGTAAATTAAGATACAAAGCACTTTCAACTTCTTCGATTTTCTCCACCGCTTCTAAATCAAAACCGTTTACTTTTGCTTTAAAGGTGTCAACCTTTTGCTTCAAGGTCTAGATATCTTCTTTTGTTGTTTCTTGTGCTTTTAAAAAGCCTTTTATAAAATCTGTTTGTGCTTCTTTTATAAAATCTTCCTTTTCTTTTTCAACTATTATTACTGAAAATGATTTCAATAGTATAAATACGAAATTATCATTTTGCTCAATCAGCAATCTTATTGAAGCACCTCGTAAATGTTTAAAATTATTTATTTGCCCTGCCTCTGTTCTCATTAAATCCATATACTTCTCAACAACCCAAAACTCAGCCTTTTTCCCATTTGCCGTATCTGTTGGAAGCCATTCTTGACGAGCATATTTCGAATTCATATACAAATCAATAAATTCTTTAAACTTTCTACTACCATCTTCTTGCAATCCAATAATACAAGCTTGTTCCATAGCATCTATAGCTAGTTTTCTTTGAATGGCTGTTTCTTCATAAACAAACTTTATTAAAAAGCCTAAACACTTTTGAATTTCTGTATTCCCTTTATAAAATGGAAGCCGATCAAGCTTTTCGTCTGTTTTCTCAGGACTATTGTATTGAAGTAAATATTCCTTTAGTTTCAATGTGTAGTGTCCTTGTGGCTTTTTGCTTATGTGTGCTGAAATAGTTTTTGAATTGTAATCAACGGTATAATCATCAACAACACCAATAATAGAAAGTCTGTAAATAGCTTTGTATGTGTCTTCCTCGTTGCGTATTTGAGTAAACAAATTTTCAATTGTTGGTTTAAGTGCTTCGGGAATTGTTATTTGATTTCTATCATTTGCCTTCTCAAATTGCTTTTCTAAGTTCGTGATGAATTCAGATTTATCATTACAAAAATTTTGAGCTTCTTTTACCATTCTTTCAGTAAACACTATGCTGTTTTC
>CAMAQX010000278.1 GCA_945860455.1 Lishizhenia tianjinensis | reverse complement strand
AAGGAAATTAACGAAAGTTGGCTGAGTTTTCTTGATTTTCGGAATTACAAAGACTACGAAAAACAGGCACAATATTTTCGACCGGACGTAATTATTCATCTCGGCGCGTATACGGACCTTGAATATTGCGAGAAAAATGAAAATGATGCTTATATTACAAACTATATTTCTGTGGAGCACGCGATTCGTACTGCAAATAAGTTGGACGCCCGCTTGGTTTACATTAGCACCGCCGGCATTTTTGATGGCAAAAAGGAATTTTATGATGAGTTGGATGTTCCGAACCCTCTAGGAGTTTATGCGCGCTCCAAGTATTGGGGTGAGCGCGCCGTTTTGGCTAATGCAAAGGATTCGCTGGTAGTGCGCGCCGGTTGGATGATGGGTGGGGGGAGGAAGAAGGACAAAAAGTTTGTGAAGAAAATTGTTGACCAAATTGAGGAAGGTTGTAAAGTGCTGAGGATCGTGGACGACAAGTTAGGCACTCCCACCTATACCTTTGACTTTGCTGCCAACCTTTGGGAATTGGTCGAGAAGGACCATTCTGGTTTGTTTAACATGGTGTCCTCGGGTTTTACCTCTAGACTGGAGGTGGCCCATGCCATAGTTGAGGAGTTGGGGGTGGCTGTGGATATTGAAGCAGTATCATCTACATATTATCCAGAGTATTTCGCTCCACGACCCGAATGCGAGAGGTTGCTTAATCGACGTCTTGACCTATATCAAATGAATCGAATGCGGCATTGGCGTGAGAGTTTATCTGATTATTTGAAGAAAAAATATTTTTGAGCTTTTTCGAAACCCATCGATGAATCTTTATCAACTTGCTTATATGTACAGAAGTAGCCCAGTATTTTGATAATACAGTCTGTCATCTTGACCTCAACTTGAGGATTAACTAGTCTTTCGTATTTAGTGTTTGAATTAATTATTCAAGTCGGGATGCGTTGACTATGAGATTTTGGGCTAAGGGATTAAGCAGGGCTAATGAAATTGCCCCTTTGCTTATAAAAGAAAAATCCTGTGATAAAAAAACCATGAATAAGTTTAATGTGGTCTTGTTTTTGCCAGAGGGTGCAGGAAGAAAAGGTGAGGGCGGTTTACGTAAGCAGGGCTGTTTTAAGACAAGCACACTTGATAAACCCTTGATTACGGTTGTCACGGCGGTGTTCAATGGCGAAAAACACCTCGAAGAGACTATCAAAAGTGTTATTAACCAAACATACGAAAATGTCGAATATATCATCATCGACGGCGGTTCAACCGATGCCACTTTGGATATAATAAAAAAATATGAAGGTAATATAGATTATTGGGTCAGCGAGGATGATGAGGGGATATCTGATGCTTTCAACAAAGGCGTTAGGTTAACGCTAGGTACATATATAAATTTTCAGGGTGATGGTGATGGTTATTATGAAAAAAACTCTTTACAAAATTTGATTGCTGATGTTAATTTTATCGACGATATATTTATTAGTGGCCGAGTTCAAAGAGTATCAGCGGTTGGTAACGAGATTTATATCTCTAAGTATTTTAAAAAATTTAATAAAAAATCCCTGCTATTCAAAATGTCAATCCCACATCAGGGACTCTTAACCCACATCTCATATTTTAAGCGCTATGGTCTTTTTGACTTGAATAATACTTTTTGCATGGACTATGAGCATCTATTAAGATCTTATGAGAAATTCCCAAATGTAGTTACTAAAGATTTGATAGTAGCGAGATGGCGGTCTGATGGGCTTGGAACCGATAGAGATTTAGAAATTTTTAAAGAGTACGACAAGATAAAAAAAGAAAATAAAGTTGCAATCGCACCAATTTTAATGTGCATAAATTTTTGGATATTATTTAAATTTTCAATTAAAGAAATAACATACAAATATTTTCTGAAAAAAACTGATTGAAATCTGGAGAATCGATGGCCATTTTCTCGGAAAAAATACATTTAAGATCAATAATCGACAAACTGATACTGATTATGCTCTTTTTGACTCCACTATTTTCTTTTCAGGAGTTTCTTGCGCTTATTTACGGCGGTGTTGTTAATAATTCCACGGCACTTACCTCGCCTTACATAAAAGGGATTAAGGACTTATTTTTTGTCTCGATTGTGTTTTCTGCTATTTTATTAATTCTTAAGATAAAAAAAATTAACATTATATTGCTGAGCATGATTGCTGGAATTGGTTTTTTTGTAATAATTCCAGCATACTATAATCATGATAATATATTAATATTCTTCGCTGGTCTCCGTTGGTTTTTCCCATTTGTCTTGGCTCTTTTTTTGATTGGAAATGTAAAACAAGAATTGTTATGTAAAATCGGAAAAATATTATTTTGGTTATTTATTTTACATTTTTCAATACAAATAATTCAACTGTTTATTTCTGACCCCTGGTTTGGGATAACTGTCTTTGGATTGTCTGCCCGCAATCCAGGTATTTTTTTTATACCTAGCACTGCAGCAGTTTTTGTAATTCTCGTATTGTTTTTTAGTAAATTTTATATGAGTAATAAATTATCAAATAATATTAATCTTTTAATACCGGTCAGTATTTTATTAACAGCCTCCGGCACTGGAATAGTTGCCTACTTAGTTTTTACTACGGTTTTCCATTTTAATGATAAATATTCGCGTATTATGCCGCTATTTCTTTTGGTGCTGGCAAGTTTTCTAATTATATATATTGATGCATTGTCAGGCAGAGCAGGATTGTTAGAGGATTCATTTGGACAGAGAATTGAAATGTTCGAAGATGTTTTTAATAGTGCAACTTGGCTTCCAAGTTATTTTGGGTACGGAACCAGTACGGGTTATCTAATACAAAATCACTACGGATTTAATTTTGAAATGATTCCTACCGATTCGTGGTTTGCAAGCGTTGTTGTGAATTTGGGTATGCTTAATTTTATCGCAATAATATTATTGGTGGCTTCGACATTATTTTATTTATTTATTTTTCGTAGTAAAGAAAGGCTACTTTTTCTCTTAATGTATTGTCTTATTGGAATGACAACAGTTTTTACGGAGTCTTATCCTGTGAATTTATTATTTAGCGTACTTCTTGGATATTATTTAACTACAGTAAATGACCTTACTCGCCAAAAAAGGTACTTAATGCCTGATAGAAAAAATCAGTTTAAGTAGCAGTAGTGTCCGAATGTTTTCACATTATGACCTAGCCGCGCACGACCCGTA
>CAMAQX010000277.1 GCA_945860455.1 Lishizhenia tianjinensis | reverse complement strand
TTGATGTTTCCAAAAGCGTTGACTGCCCTGCAACATACATAACAAACTACCATGTTCTAAGGTGAGTTTTATCCGCTTTTTTGAATGGATATGTTGCATTTCAAAAATTCGCTCGGCACCTAAACTAACAGACGCAATTAAGGGATCGCTTCCCAATTCTTTTTCATTATCTGCATGCCAACCATTACTATCTTGGCCATCGCGATAAAGATTCACTAGGATTGCATTAAAATCTAACTGAGAAACACTCTCAACGCGCGTTTTCAATTCTTTTAGTTCCTCTGTTATTCGCTGAGTGTTCAACTGTTGTCCTGAATAAGAATAGGATAAATTTCCGTCAGCAAAAAATGCTTCCAACCGTGGCTTCTTAAACGTTTTTCCGAAAAGGGTGATTTCGCCTGATTGAAATAAAATAGTAGAATTGAGATTTTCGAACCAGAAATCGGCTTCGTTATTATCTAAAAATTGAGGAAAATAAAGTAAAATTGTATCTTCTAATTCAAATTTTTGAAATTCACCTCTAAAAAGTCTATTTTCCACGTAGCTCCAGCGCTTTCAATGTGTTAATCATTAACGAGGCAATTGTCATGGGGCCGACTCCACCAGGAACCGGAGTAATAAAAGAACACTTTTCAGAAACCTCATCAAATTTCACATCACCGCGTAATTTCCAACCACGTTGACGAGAAGCATCAGTAACCCGTGTTGTACCAACATCAATTACAACAGCACCTTCTTTCACCATGTCGCCAGTAATAAATTCAGGCTTACCTACGGCGGAAATTAGGATATCTGCATTTCTACAAATTTCTTTTAAGTTATTTGTTTTTGAGTGAGCCAACGTTACCGTACAATTTCCGGGATCTGAATTTCTGCCTAACAAGATACTTAATGGAGTACCAACGATGTTACTTCTTCCAACAACCACACAGTTTTTACCTTGTGTGTCAATATTATTTCGTTTGAGTAATTCCAAAATCCCAGCAGGAGTAGCGGGTAAAAATCCTGGTAAATTCAATACCATTTTACCTAAATTTACTGGGTGAAAACCATCCACATCCTTTGCTGGATCTATTGCTAAAGTAACTTTTAATTCATCAATATGTTGAGGTAAAGGTAATTGAACGATAAAACCATCAATACTTTTATCTTCATTTAGCGTTTTAATTTTATTCATCAATACTTCCTCAGATACAGACTCATCGTATTGTATCAAGGTACTTTCAAAACCAATTTGGTTGCATGCTTTTACTTTTGCACTAACATACGTTATTGAACCGCCATCATATCCGACTATAATCGCCGCCAAATGGGGTATTTTCTTACCTTCTTTTTTCCTAAGCTTTACGGCTTCAGCCAATTCCCTACGAATCGCATCTGCTGTCGTTTTACCATCAAGTAATTGCATATTAGTCTTGTCTGCCAAATTCCGAAATAATTAATTCTGCCAATTCTTCGCCAATACGATCTTGTGCTTCGATAGTGGCAGCACCAATATGAGGAGTTACCGCAATTTTTGAATGACTCAATAGATCTTTTCGAGGGGTTGGTTCATTTTCAAAAACATCAAGTGCTGCATATGAAACAATACCTGTTTCCAAAGCCTCAATTAATTCTGATTCATTTACAACTCCACCCCGAGCCGCATTTACAATACGCACTCCCTTTTTAATTAATTGAAACTCATTTGCCCCCAATACAGCACTGCCATCAGCTTGTTTTGGAACATGAATAGAAATATAATCCATTTTCGATAATTCAGACGCTAAATCGCTCGTTGGTGTGATAGAAACATTCACTTTTTGTGATGCCCCTATAGGAACTTGTACTTCTACCGTATTGGTAAATTGATCTATGGCAATTACGTTCATTCCAGTCCCTAAAGCATAAGATGCCAAGCTTTGTCCAATCCGTCCAAAACCAATGATTCCTAATGTTTTTCCACGAAGTTCTACTCCTTTGGCAAATTTTTGCTTCAATTCAGAAAAATCACCTGTCTCCAAATTTTTGTATGAATCATTTAAAAAACGAGATGTTGCAAAAAGATGTCCCATGACCAATTCAGCAACAGATTGAGAGGATGATGCAGGGGTATTTATTACTTTCAACCCTTTTTCTCGAGCATAAGCGACATCGATATTATCCATTCCAACACCTCCGCGACCGATCAATTTCAATGAAGGGCATTGATCAATTAATTCTTTTCGAGCCGTTGTTGCGCTTCTAACCAATAGAATTGGAATGTGTTCAGCCTGGATATAAGAAGCTAAATCATCTTGACTTACTTTATCTGTGATTACAGTAAATCCAGCATTTTCTAATAGATTTTTACCCAAATTAGAAATACCATCGTTTGCTAAAATTTTCATCTTTAAATTTTTTATCCTTTTCGAGAAAACTCACTCATTACATCAACTAATACTTTTACACTTTCAATTGGCAAAGCGTTATACATTGAAGCTCTGTAACCACCTACCGAACGATGACCAGGTAATCCTATAATTCCGGCATCTTTCCACATTGCGTCAAATTCTGCGGTACGCGATTCATCATTTAGCAAAAATGTTACATTCATATTGGATCGGTCTTCGCTTTGAACTGCACCTCTAAAGGCAGAATTAGAGTCGATTTCGTTGTACAACAAATTTGCCTTAGCACTATTCTTAGATTCCATTGCTTTTACTCCACCAGTAGCTAATAGATCACGTAAGTTTAACATTGCTACATAAATAGCAAATACTGGAGGTGTATTCAGCATGGATTCTTTCTCCACTTGTTGCTTTAAATCAAGGTATGTTGGCATGAATGGAGAAGTTGACTTACCCAATACCTCATCTTTTACGATATATAATGTTGCTCCTGCTGGACCTAAATTCTTTTGAGCTCCCGCATAAATTAAATCAAAATCAGCCACATTAATTTCTTTTGAAAATATATCTGAAGACATATCGCAAATCAACGGCAAATCCGTTTTAGGAAACTCCTTAAATTGTGTTCCGTAAATTGTATTATTTGAAGTAAAATGAATGTAGTCAACATCCGTTGGTACTTGATAGTTTTTTGGGATGTAGGTAAACCCTTTATCTTCAGAAGTAGCAAATACATTGACATCCACTCCCGCTTTTTTCGCTTCCTTAATTGCTCCAGTAGCCCAGGTTCCCGTATTGATATACCCAGCTTTTTTAGTTTCACGCATCATATTTAGCGCTGCAATAGT
>CAMAQX010000276.1 GCA_945860455.1 Lishizhenia tianjinensis | reverse complement strand
CCCATGGAAACAATTACTTTCTTTACTTTATTGGTTAGGGTTACTTCGCGCCAAATTTCTTCACTAGCCAATGCGCTGCCACCTGGACTATTGATTCTGAAAACAACTGTTTTGATGGATTCTTTTTCGCGCGCTTCTTTAAATAATTTGCAAATTTTATTGGAGGCAACTCCGTCTCCGCTAGTAGCAACCTCCCCTTCGGCAACTATAACAGCAATATTTGGCTCATCAGCGGCAACTAAGGTTTGGTCTTCACTAAATTCTTTACGGGCGTATTTCTCGAAGTTGTAAAGATTCAATTCACTTGTTTTTTTACAATTCATTTTTTTACACAACATTTCCATGATTTCGTCCTTGTATTTTAAGCCATCTAATAATTTATGTTTCACTGCGTCATCAGTACGTTTAATCATCATAGAATCGGCGATTAAGTTTAAATCAGTGGTTGTGATTTTTCTGTCTTTGGCAATTTCTGTGGTAATGTCCTCCCACATGCTTTTCATGTAACGTTCAATTTGTACCCGGCTAGAATCACTCATTTCAGTTCTTAAAAACGGTTCCACAGCACTTTTAAAGTCATTGTTTTTACCTCGGATAATCTCAACTTCAACATTGAGTTTGTCTAACGCATTTTTGAAAAAAGTTAATTCTGCGCCTATCCCCAAAAATTCCATTGTCGATGTAGGGAAACCATAATTTAAGTTTGCTGCAGACGTTACGTAATACTCTTTTTGGGTAATTAATTCTCCTGAATTGTAGGCGATTACAAATTTACCTGATTTTTCAAAATCATTGATCGCATCCCTGATTTCTTTTGCTGTGGCGTATCCGCAATTTAGATCATCTAATTCAATATAAATTCCTTTAATTTTGGAATCTTTTTTTGCTTTTTCAAATCCCATCAATAAGTCACGCAAACCAATTGAATTTGAAATATTGAAACTTGTTGCATTTAGGTCTGTTTTCCCTTTTTCGGCAATTTCCCCTTTCAAAGTTAGGTGAAGGATTGTATTTTCTTTGACTGATGTCTCTTGTTTTCCACTAAAAGCAACGATTATTCCTCCAAAAAACAGTAAGGTTATCATCCAACCAATAAAGGAGGTGATGCAAATGGCTATGAAAGTTGGCCAAAATATTTTCCAAAAACTAATTTTTACTTTTTTTTCATCTTCCATGATTTCTATTTTTTTTTCAAAATTGCTCATTGACCGGAGTCGAAATCGGCCTAATTTTTCTGATTCGGATTAATAATTCTTTTTATTCTTACAATTTAAGCACAAATTCCCTTGCTTTTTGAATTTTTGGTTGCATAAATTCATCTTTTTTAGTGAATGAAATTTCCTTTCTGAATTCGGCAATTAATTCTTCATTTTTAGAACTCGATTTCAAAGGTCTTCTAAATTCGATCGCTTGAATGGCCGTGAATAATTCAATTCCTTGGATGGTAAAGCAATTGTCAATGATTTTTAAAAATTTAGTAGCTGCATTGGCTCCCATACTAACGTGGTCTTCTTGTCCGTTACTCGAATCTATTGAATCGATAGATGCAGGAGTGCAATATTGTTTGTTTTGACTCACGATTGAGGCGCATGTATATTGAACGATCATAAATCCGGAATTGAGTCCCGGTTCGGCAACTAAAAATGACGGCAAACCTCTTCTACCAGAGATCAATTTATATACCCTTCGTTCTGAGATACTGCCCATTTCAGCCATCGCAATAGCTAGGAAATCTAACGTTATTGCAAGGGGTTGCCCATGAAAATTTCCGCCAGATACAATGAGGTCTTCATCTGGAAAGATTGTTGGATTATCTGTTACGGCATTAATTTCATTCTCAAAAACTCCTTTTGCATAGTGTAATGCGTCCCAGGTTGCACCTTGAACTTGTGGTATACAACGAAATGAGTAAGGATCTTGAACGTGTTTTTTGTTTTGATTGGCAATTTCGCTATCCGCAAGATTTTCTCTCATTTTTTCAGAAACCATTTGTTGTCCGGAATGATTTCGAATAGCATGTAGTGAAGCGCAAAAGGGCTCCATTCGACCATCATACCCATCCAGTGAAAGACTGGCAACTTGAATCCAGTTTTCCCAAAGTTGCATTGATTTTAACCATCCCATACACCCATGTGCGCTCATAAATTGAGTCCCGTTTAACAATGCCAATCCTTCTTTAGCGCCCAATTCGAGTGGAGAAAGATTATATAATTTTAAGACTTCTAAGCTGGAATAGATTTTGTTTTTATACCAAACAGTTCCTTCTCCCAATAAAGGCAATGACAAATGGGCTAGGGGAGCAAGATCGCCTGAAGCACCTAAACTTCCTTGTTCATAAACAATCGGTAAGATATCTTCATTATAGAAAAATACAAGTCGTTCCATGGTTTCTATGCGAACACCGGAATGACCTTTTGCTAAACCAATTATTTTTAGCAATAACATGCATTTTACGATGCTAGTATCTATTTGACATCCAGTTCCACAAGCATGAGATAGAACTAGATTTCGTTGCAGAAGTGATAAATTTTCTAGAGATATTGCAGTATCACACAAAGATCCAAAGCCCGTATTTATACCATAGATTAGTTGGTCTGAATCTTTAATTTTTGAATCCAAATAATTTCTACAGTCAATGATTGCTTTTATGGCTTCTTCACCTAGTTCTATAATACGCTTGTTTTCGAGAATTGATTGAATATCACTTAACTCTAGCCATTGATTATTTATGATAAATTTTTCCATTGAACGTAAGAAATTGTTCAACAAAGATAAGATTATTCGGCGGGTTTCGGCTATTCGTTTTATCGAATATTAGCGATAATATTTAGGTTTATCTCACCTATTTGAGGTTGTTTACTTTACCAGGAGATATTTTTCATCCTTACTATTTACAATCGATTTCATTCCCTGACTTTCGAATCAATCGTAATCGTTACCGGACCATCATTGATTAATGAGATCTTCATGTCAGCACCAAAAATACCCGTTTTAATTGTGTTTGGAAGGAGTTGGTTCAATATTAAAATAAACTTTTCGTATAGGTGAACGGCAATTTCAGGAGAAGCAGAGCGAATAAAACTTGGACGATTCCCTTTTTTTGTGGATGCAAATAAGGTAAATTGACTAACTAATAAAATTTCGCCCTTAATATCTTGAACAGAAAGATTCATTTTTCCATCTTGGTCGGAAAAAATACGTAAATCAGTTATTTTCTTT
>CAMAQX010000275.1 GCA_945860455.1 Lishizhenia tianjinensis | reverse complement strand
CCACAAACATTTTTTGCATCTGTTTTCAATACTTCTTCTAAATTTTCATTGCTTGCTCCCATATAAAAGGAATAATTTGACAGTGAATGGCGGAATGCAATTTGATATTTTTCCTCCAATAATTGCTGTGAAAGCGTATTTGGAACCGTATTAGGCATTTCCATAAAGGAGGTGATTCCTCCAGCAACTGCTGCTCTTGATTCAGAATAAATAGTTGCTTTATGCGTTAAACCAGGCTCCCTAAAATGGACTTGATCATCAATACAACCTGGAATAAGAATCATTCCTTCAGCATTTATTTCCTCAGCATTCGCCGGATTATCAACCGAATGAGCAATTTTATCAATTCGACCATCAATAATTAAAACATCCGAAATAAATTGTTTGCCTTCATTGACAATTATCGCTTGCTTAATCAGGTAATTTGTCATTTCCTAAAATTTATTTTTCTCATTTTCCAGACACCAAAAAAAGCTTCTTTAAAGATTCCGCTTGACATTTTAGACTGACCAAACAAGCGATCGATGAAGGTAATTGGCACTTCTGTAATTTTGAAACCTAATTTATGAGTAGCATACTTCATGCAAATTTGAAACGCATAACCTTTGAAAATAATTACGTCAAAGTTAATCGATTCGAGTACTTTTCTTCGATAACATTTGAAACCAGCCGTAGTGTCTTTAATTGATATCCAGAGTATTAAACGAACATAAACACTAGCGAAATAAGACATTAAAATTCGGTCCCACGGCCAATTTTTAACCTTTCCACCAGCGACATACCTCGATCCAATACTTAAATCTGAACCATTTTTACACGTTTCATAAAGATGAATTAAATCAGAAGGATCATGTGAAAAATCACAATCCATTTCAAAAATATATTCATAATTTCTTTTCAATGACCAATTAAATCCATGAATATAAGCAGTGCCAAGTCCTAATTTACCTGCTCTTTTTTCTAAAAAAATACGATTGGGAAACAACTCCATTTGTTTACTAATAGCATCGGAAGTGCCGTCTGGAGAATTGTCATCGACGAATAAAATATCAAATTCTTTTGGCAATTCCATTAACGTCTTGACCATTTCATCAATGTTCTCAAGCTCGTTATATGTTGGAATAATTACTATAGAATCGGACACGTTTTGTTTATTCAAACGAAATTAATCAATAATAAAATATAACTGTGTACTTTTAATAAAATTATAAATAAAAATGAAAAATCATTTAGAACCTTCCCTTTTAAGAAGTAGATGGAACTTATTTTTACTCGGTTTTTTTAAAATCCCAATACTTTTTTTCGTTCGACCTAAACTTGTACTAATAGACTCAACTGATGTACAGGTTAGAATCAAACTAAGAAGACGCACGAAAAATCATTTAAATTCCATGTACTTTGGTGCCTTGACTGTGGGTGCTGATGTTGCAGCCGGAATTCACGCTTTTTATTTTGCTGAAAAATACGGTAAAAAAATATCCTTTTCTTTTAAATCTATGCATGTTGAGTTCATTCAGCGAGCAGAAACAACTATTGATTTTACATGTAATCAAGGGGAACTAATCAAAAAATGTTTTTTGGATAGTGATTCTGAAAAACAAAGAAAAAACCAACTGATAGAAGTAAAAGCGATTAATGATAAACACGAACTTGTTGCCAGATTTTCCATGGAATTATCCATAAAAGTTCTTTAAATCCAAAATCCAAACTTCACAAACTCCAATTCTATGATTATATTTGTAGAAATAATTATATCCTATGAATAGTTGGTTTACCGTAAAAGTAAAATACACCAGACAATTGGAAAACGGAACATTTAAACGTGTTTCTGAACCATATTTACTTGCAGCAATGTCCTTCACGGATGCTGAAGCAAGAATATACGAAGAGTTAGGCTCAAGGATTCGAGGTGAATTCAATGTTGTTGGAATTTCAAGAACAGAATTGCATGATATTTTCGTGTACGACGATGCCGATGTTTGGTATAAATGCAAAATCACCTACGATAAAGTTGATGAAGATGGTGAGAAAAGTAAAAAAATAACTCAACAATTTTTGGTTTCTGCACATTCTGTTAAAGATGCCTTTGATCGAATACAAGAAAGTATGGCTGCTTATATGGTTGACTTTGAAATTCCCTCAATCACTGTTTCGCCAATTGTTGAAATTTTTCCATTTAATGATGAAAGTGAAGCTGCAACTGAATCACGAATTTTACCTAAAGTAGAAGAAATAGAAGATGTTCCAACCATTGGAAATTTTTATTCCGTGCCAGGAAGCGATGAAGAAGAAGACCTAGAAAATGAGATTATTGATGAGCATGACGCCACTGAGACAGAATAAATGAGTGAATTTCTAGAAAATTTGCGTAATGATCACCAAGATTTTGATTCCGGAAATCTATTTGATTATTTCCCTGAAAATCCGTTAGAATTATTTGAATTATGGTTTAAAGAGGCTTTAGAGCACAAAGAACCAGAAACAAATGCTTTGGTTTTATCAACGGTTGATTCGAACTCACTTAAGCCAAGTTCACGCGTGGTATATTTAAAAGAACTAATAGAAGAAAAATTTATTTTCTACACCAATTATTCGAGTCAAAAAGGGAAGGAATTAGCGGTTAATTCAAATGCCTGCATGTTGTTTTTTTGGCCTGGTCAGCAAAGACAAATTAGAATTGAAGGAACGGTTTCGATCATTGATAGTTCAATTAGTGACGCTTATTTTGCTTCGAGGCCTAGAGAAAGTCAAATTGGTGCTTGGTCTTCTTTTCAGTCCGAAAAATTAACAGAAAGAAAAGAACTTGAAGATCGTTTCATAGAAAACAGTGAATCGTTTGTAGGTGAAATTTCTCGACCTTCTCATTGGGGCGGGTATGCATTAAATCCAAATTTGATTGAATTTTGGCAAGGAAGACCCTCTCGTTTACATGACCGTATTGTATACGAATTGAATAATGCCGTTTGGACCATTTATCGAAAAAATCCGTAACGTGCAAGAATTAAATCCTATCTGTTTTGAACTTTCAAATGGTATGCGCATAGTGTACTTATACACTCCTACTTATGTTGCCCATCTAGGCCTTACTTTCTTGGCAGGGTCAAGGTATGAAAAGGAAAATGAGGTTGGATTAGCCCATTTTCTAGAACATTGCTTATTCAAAGGAACTTCAAAAAGAAAACCATTTCACATACTTTCACGACTAGACACAGTAGGAGGGGA
>CAMAQX010000274.1 GCA_945860455.1 Lishizhenia tianjinensis | reverse complement strand
TGGGATCAAATGATTGACACCAACATAAAAGGATTATTGTATGTTTCAAAAGCAATCATTCCATTGTTAAAAAAGAATAACCAAGGACATATTTTCAATATCAGTAGCATTGCCGGAAAAGAGGTTTATTCCAATGGAAATGTTTACTGCGCTACGAAACATGCTGTTGATTCATTATCGAAAGCAATGCGGATTGAATTAGTAGAGCATGGAATCAAGGTTACCAACATCGCTCCGGGTGCCGCAGAAACGGAATTTTCTCTTGTGCGTTTTAAAGGAAACGAATCCATAGCCCAATCTATTTATGATGGCTATGATGCACTTCAAGCCAAGGACATAGCCCATGTAATCTATTTTGCTGCTACCCAACCTAAACATGTCACACTGAATGATATTGTTATCATGCCGACTGCGCAAGCAAGTGCTACAATTACACACAAGCAAGAAAATAAAGTTGATTAAAATTGAATCTTAATCCCTTTATCAAATCCTCCACGATCAGTTCCTATTGTACATTCAGTAGCTATTCATTACTTGACAAGACTCAATCAATTTGGCTATTTTGGTGAATTACTGATTTTGCGCACATAAACTCAGTGTTTATTAACAAAACTAGTGTTTTATTAACATTTATACATTTTTTTTTTACTGAAAGTGTTGCGTACATTGATATTCGAATATATTTGTAAAAGTAAATTATTTATTAACCCATATAAACAAATAAAAATGAACAAAGCTGAATTAATCGACGCTATCGCAGTTAACTCTGGATTGTCTAAAGTTGATGCTAAAAAAGCATTAGATGGTTTTATCACTGCTGCAACTGGAGCATTAAAAGGTGAAGACCGAATTTCATTAGTAGGATTTGGATCTTTTTCTGTATCGGCTAGAGCCGCTAGAAATGGTCGTAACCCAAAAACTGGTGATGTAATCCAAATAGCTGCTAAGAAAACTATTCGTTTCAAAGCAGGTGCTGAATTGTCAAGCAGCGTTAATTAATAAAACGATTTGTTAGAGAAATTAGGGAGTTTCGACTCCCTTTTTTTATGCCTTATTTTTCTTGTATTGTCGATTTCTGAACGAAGCCAGAAAAGTGAATAGAACAAAAAGCCATATAGTAATATATACCCAATTCGGTAATTTGGCAAAGCCATCCCCTTGTGCATAAGAATGTAAGCCAACTAAAAAGAAGTTCACACCAAAGAAGGTAAATAGAATTGAACTATATCCCCAGAAGCTTACTAAATTGAACAAGAATTTCCCTCGTAATGCAGGAATATAGCGTAAATGCAGAATAACAGCATACACGAGAACAGAAACCAACGCCCATGTTTCTTTCGGATCCCAACCCCAATATCTTCCCCACGATTCATTTGCCCAAATACCTCCAAGGAACGTTCCTATTGTTAACATGAATAAACCTATTGTCATTGTCATTTCCGACACGTGCGACAATTCATTGATGTTTATGGTTACAACTTCGCCATTATTCTTAGTTCTGAAAATATATAAGATTAAATTTAAAAGACCAAGTATGGCTGCTAGACCAAGAAAACCGTAACTACCCGTAATTATTGCAACATGAATCATCAACCAATAGGATTTCAGTACAGGAACCAACGGAGTGATTTCAGGATCTAAAAGATTCATTTCGGTAACAAAAATCATTAAGGAAGCTAAAACAGCAGTTCCAGCGATAATAACTGCATTTTTACGCATGAAAGAAAAACCTGCAATCATTGTAACCCAGGCAATAAAGATAACCGCTTCATAACCATTACTCCATGGAGCGTGCCCTGAAATATACCAACGCATGGCCAGACCAACCCCGTGATAAACAAAAATGACGATTAATAAAAACAACATCGATTTACGGATAATCTCTGATATGCGTATAAAGGAAGAACTTGGCTTAATGAATATGCGCACAAAAAACAGAATCAGCATGAGAAGTCCTAACAACAAATAACTTTTGTAGGAATTTTTAAAGATGTTCATTTTATTGTAAGAAACCTCCATTTTCACAGCCGTTTCATTAGGAACAATATTCTTCGCAACTTTCCGCTGCATGCCTTTAAATTGAGACAATAAATCTGTGGCCTGTCCATATTTATTATCTTGAGCTGCTTGATTTACTATGGATAAATAACGTAATACCACACTTGACATAAGCGTATCTGACTTACCCAATTCCACGCTTAAAGGTGTGAACCAACGATTTTCTTTGTCATTTGATTTGGGAATCAACTTCATGTATCGCCACATGAAAATTGCTTGAACTACCTCAAACTTCTCATTTAACTTAATGAGTTTTTTATCAAATTCATTTTTACGAGAATCAGCTTTTTTGAATGCTTCTTCATATTGTTTCAACCATTTAAATTGACCTGTTTTGTCCATTACATCTTCTAGACTAGCAAATTCTTTTTTCAATTTCAATTGATCGCGCAATTGAGCGGGAACTTGAATAATAGGCTGCTTCATCCAATGACCCGGATACATATGCATACTTAGCACGGTCTGAACAGCATTCCAATCATTGTATTTATTTGAACGGTATATTTTTCTTAACAGTTGATCGCACAAGGTATGAAAGGGAATAATTCTCCCTGAAAAATCTTGAATTAACAAAGTTGCCAATTCATCTGAATGTTCTTTGGAGACAACGTAAAATGGAACCTTTACTGCACTTGTCGATTTAGCAGATTTTGGCTCTTGAGCTCCCTCATTTTCTGTAGAAGAGTGATTATGACCCGAATGATCATGGCCATCGTGCTCCTCATGCTGATGAACCGAATCGGTAGGTGTATTTTGTGCAAAACTAGATTGACCCATCGCAAATGCTATTATTAGTAAAAGCGAGGCCAAGTGAGTTCTTTTTTCTTTGAGTTTCTTCAATTTACCATTCAATTCATTAAACCTTCCTGATTTAGAAAACAATGAAAGCATCATTCCAATTGTCATTAATAAATAACCTACATAAGTAATGTTTGTTCCCCACCAATCGTGATTTACGCTTAGGCGCGTACCTTCTTCATTTTCAGGAGTTTTGGGATCATCTAAGTCATAAGCAGATTGAAAAAAGCGATACCCACCATAATCAACTACATTATTCATAAATACACGAACTTTCCGATTCACCTTATTTTTGGGATCTTCGATTGTCAAGTCACTCGAAAAAGATGAAGGAGACTCAGAACCCGGGTATTTATCCAATTTAAAATCTCTGCACTTCATGGAAAAAGGTAG
>CAMAQX010000273.1 GCA_945860455.1 Lishizhenia tianjinensis | reverse complement strand
GTGAACGTAAAATAATTCGTTTCAAAATCTACGTCCGGAATATGAAGAACCTTAAATCCTGGTTTTTTCATAAGGGGATCTTTCACCCTTACTTTTTGTCCGCAAATAAAACGATTTAATTTCCTTTTTCGGTATAATCCACCTTTTGGGTCATAATAAACATCTAATTCAAATCCTCGAATTGCATAGTCATTCAGTTGTTGTTCCAATGTTAGGTGACCATAATCTAATTGAATAGGGTCATTGGAAGGACCCAATTGCTTTCTAAATTTAGTTAAAAAACGAATAACTTTGGGATTAGGCAATTTTTTATAACTATTGTGTGAAGCTAAAATGCGTATATCATTGAGATGAATGATGCTGTCTTGTGCGTTGACAAGTGACCAAAAAAACAAAGCCATAATAATGGCCAGAATATTAATTTTCATTAGGATTAAGCGGGAATTGAGATATAATCTTGTATTTTTCACCCTGTTTTTCCAAGCAATATTTCCAAAATTCTGTTGTTTGGGTATCCATAATTTCTTCTTTTGAAATATTATCAACAACGATCCACGCATTTTCTTTTAATTCTTCAATTAGTTGAGATGCTCCCCACCCTGCATAACCAAGAAAAAACCGGACATTTTTTTCATTTTCTTTGTCTTCTAGGATTATTTCTTGTAATTGAGAATAATTTCCACCAAAATAGAGGTTGTCTTTAATTAATATAGATTCCTCGACCAACGAACCAAAATTATGAATATAAAACAAATGTTCAGTATCGACAGGACCGCCAATGCTAACTTTTGCTTGAGGAATTGGAAAAGGGGTATCAATCGTAGTAAAATCAAATTCCAAATAATTCGTTAAAACGAAACCAAAAGCACCTTCTTTTGAATAATCGCAGAGAAGAACCACCGATCGTGTGAAGTAACTATCTGCTATAAATGGATCGGAAATAAGTACACTCCCTTTTTTGGGAAATCGATTATTTCGAAAAGATAAATCCACCATATTATATTTTCACTTTTGATAATTCTGACAAAGCAATTCCAGTCGCAACGGAAGCATTCAACGATTCTGCTCCCCCCATTCTTGGGATTGTAACGGCAATGTCCAACTTTTCTTTTACGGCTGATGAAATTCCTTGCCCCTCGCTCCCAATAACCAAAACGCAAGGCTCATTAATTTGAACCGAAAAAATATCTATTCCTTCTAATAAAGTGCCAACTTTCAAACGAGTAGAATTTTCAAGCCATTCTGGTAAATCAACGTAATTCACCTGAACTCTAAAAATCGATCCCATACTCGATTGAATTACTTTTTGATTGTAAAAATCAACCGTGTTTTTTGAAGCTACAATCGTTGAAATACCAAACCAATCGGCAGTTCGAATTATTGTCCCGAAATTTCCTGGGTCCTGAATACCATCGCATACCAGAATTATTTTTTCAGTTGGATTTTCAATTAGACTACAATCCAAACCATCCAACACTGCGATTGAGTGCTGAGGTGATTGTTGAGAGGAAATTTTCATTAAATCGCTCTCCGATATTTCAAAAATGGCAAACCCATGAAGGTCAGAAGAATATAACTCTGATTTTTCAGTACATAGAATTTTTTTAATTTTTCCTGGAACACAGCTTAATGCTTCTTGAACTAATTTATCTCCTTCAACAATGAATTGATTTTCCAATTTACGGAATTTATTCATTTTCAATTTCTGAATTGTCTGCTGTAAGTTTTTCGATGCGTAAATCAAAGCGAATTATTAGTATTTTTGTTCGAGTATGCTGTTTAGGAATTGTAAACTTACCTATTTTTATTTTACGTTGTTACTACTACTCGTAGGTTGCAACCTCTCAAAGAGTGTCCCCAAAGGAAATCATTTACTAAAAAAAAATAAATTATCCATTCGTTATTCAACCTATGACACCACAAAGGGGAAATCAAATTCAATCGATTTATCAAGCTTAATAAAGGAAAACAACGTTACAAAAGAAGAATTACTTTTACTAGTAAAGCCACAACCCAATTATCACACACTTGGTTTTCGATTTAAATTATGGGCATATAATCAGGTAGATTCATCAAAAGTTGCGCAAAAGAGAATCAAATTAAACAAGAAATTTGAGCGCAAAAATGACAAAAAAAGAATTAAGCAAGCCTCAATCAATTCCAAAAGATTAGCCCGATCGCTTGAAAAAGGGTATGAGTATTACACCGAAAAAACAATTGACACCACATCCTCTCGCCTATTCTTTCGTGAGTGGTTCAAATACAAATACGGCGAAAAACCCGTGGTTTTTGATAGTATTTCATTTAATAAATCGCAAGAGCAGATAAAAAATTATTTAAAGAAAAAAGGCTATTATTTTGCTCATGTGATTGCTCATGTTGCTTATAAAAAAGAAGCTCAAACCAATTTTGAGGTTACAACTGGCCCATTGTTTAAAATTGATTCTATTTACTTTGATTTTACGGATAAAAATTACATTGCTGTTGTTAATCGATATATTTTAGCAACACAACTAAAGGAAAAGGAGCATCCATTCATTGGAAAACCTTTCGATAGTTTTTATCTGGACGAAATTCGATCATCAATAGCAAAAAAAATGAGGGATGAAGGGTTTTATGGTTTCACAAGCTCAAGTATAAGTTATAAAGCGGACACCTCCCTAAAAACGAATACTGTGAAGCTAGGGATAACTATTACCGATCGTATTTTGTCCAAACAAGATGGAAATATAATAACAACACCCTACAAACAATTTCGAATTGGAAAAACTTATTTTCATTTGTGTGACACAGTTCATGTTGAAAATTTTAATGTGAAAATTAAAGCGTTAGGATTGCAACCGACTGATGCTATTTTAGGACAATTTGTGAATACGATGGAAAGTTATCGTTATGAAAAAATGCTAATGACTCAAAAGCAGAAAAAGGAAAAGAATATTAAGGAAAAAGGAAAGATACTAAATCCAATAAGACATGTAACTGTAACTTATAATGGTAAAAAACCATCTATAAAACCAGGTTTTCTTGAGCTACAAAATTATTTAGAGGAAACCAACAATTACAAAGAATATTATCAAGAGCGGTCGTATAAAAGTTTATTGCAACTGGGATTGTTTAGTTCTATAAAACCCTTTTTAGTAGAAATACCTGGTAAAAATCAAGTGGATGTTCATTATTATCTAATTCCAGCAGAAAATCAAATGGTTCGTTTTGAACCTCGATTCAAGAATTCTAATGGCTTTCTTGGTTTATC
>CAMAQX010000272.1 GCA_945860455.1 Lishizhenia tianjinensis | reverse complement strand
TCCGAAGGAGGTGCATTTCATGATATCCCGTTAGTTATTAAACAATTCGGAATAGTTCCTTATGATTTATATAATGGATTAAATGGCGCAAAAACCTATAACCATTCAACAATGTTTAGTGAGTTAAATACAATTGTACAAAACACATTGAAATTAGTTGGTAGACCAGAAGGAATACCTCTTGATTGGAAAAAACAATTAAACACCGTGTTGGATAAAAATTTAGGGGTAGAACCTGTTGAAATTGAATGGAACAACGCGAAATATAGTCCTACGACATTTACGAGCGCAATAGGTTTGAATATGGATAATTATGTTTCACTTACTTCATTCACGAATCATGAGCCTTTTGCAAAATGTCAATTGGCTATTCAAGATAATTGGGCATGGGGAGATAGTTACAATGTGCCATTAAACGATTTAGTTTATAGTGTTAAAAGTGCACTAGAAAAAGGGTATACAGTAGCCTGGGGAGCAGATGTTTCAGAAAAAGGGTTCAGTTTTAAAAATGGAATTGCCATAGTTCCGGAAAACATAGCATCAATTGAGGTGAAAGGATCGGACAATAAAAATTTCTCTGATGCGGGTGCAGATCGCGTTTCAAATGCATTCTTAAATCCATCTAAAGAAATGAAAATCACTCCTGAAGTACGTCAATTGGGATATGACAATAAAACAACTACAGATGATCATGGAATGCATATCGTTGGTATGTACAAAGATCAAAATGGAACGGATTATTTTCTGGTTAAAAATTCATGGGGAACAACTAATTATCCGAAGGGTTACTTGTATGTGTCTGAAGCTTATTTTCGATTCAAGACAATAAACATATACATTCACAAAGATGCAATGAATAAAGAACTTCGTTCTAATTTGGGGCTATAGAAAGATTAAATTCAATCAAAAATTATTAATTTTGAAATTGAACCCAACCATTTCTTTGTGTTAATCATCCTATTAGAAACAAAAAAATAAAGTGATATGAAAAGAATTTTTATTTTAAGCACCGTTTTATTCGCATTCACTGCGTGTAAAAAATTGTACGACAACGATTTGTCAGCTGTCATGAATTATAAAATTGAAACAGCGTTTGATGAAATGACCAATATTTCGGATCAAGCAATAACGGGCAATATGGTTTATTATAAATCAGGCGAAGTGATAAGTGTTAAACCAGGAGAAAAACCTTCCACGTTGAAAACTCCTTGTAGTGTGATCATTACGATTGACACCTTGAATTCGGTAAAAACAATTACTGTTGATTATGGAACAACGAATTGTGATTGTAACGATGGAAAAACGCGTCGCGGAAAAATTGTAACCACGTTTACAGGTCAATACATTGCTCAAGGCACCGTAATTACGCATACTCCTGTTGATTATTATGTAAATGATATTCGAATTGACGGAACAAAAACGGTAACGAATATGGGATTGAATTCAAGTGGCCAACCCTATTTTAATGTGCAAATAAATGGTACAGCTACCCAAACTAATGGAGAGGTGTTGACGTATGCATCAACTAGAGTTAGAACTTGGGTACAAGGATTTAATACCCTAACCAATCGATTTGATGACCAATATGAAATTTCAGGAACAGCAACTGGTTCATTTTCTTCAGGTGGAGGCTACACTGTTCAAACGACAAGTCCACTTCATGTCAATGTTGGCTGTGGATTCCCTGTGAGTGGAACATTAGAATTAACTCCACAAAATAAACCGGTGCGAGTTGTTGATTATGGTCAAGGTACCTGCGACTACACATTTACAGTAACTGTTAATGGAAACGTTTATACGATAAATTAACTTAGCTTTATCAATATTATTTCAACAAAAACGGCTTCCATTGGAAGCCGTTTTTATATTTTTTACAAATCTAATTGATAAACATCTGCAAGTGAATCATCATTTTTAATAGAAATTCCAAGATCTTTAATCAAGCCGTCAGCAACATCATATACCCAACCATGAACGTGTAAATCTTGATTTTTCCCCCAAGCTCCTTGAACGATTGAAGTTTTAGCTAGGTCCAAAACTTGTTCCACAACATTGAGTTCCACAAAACGATTAAAACGCTCAGCTTCATTAACAATAGAGTTCAATTCCGAACTATGAAAACGATAAACATCTTTGATGTGTCTAATCCAGTTATCAATTAATCCAATGTGTTTATTTGTCATTGCCGCCTGAACTCCACCACACCCATAATGTCCGCAAACAATGATATGCTTAACTTTGAGTACGTTAACTGCATAGTCTAAAACACTTAAAAGGTTCATGTCACTATGAACGACCATGTTTGCAATGTTGCGATGAACAAAAACCTCACCTGGTTCGGCACCTATTATTTCATTTGCAGGTACCCGGCTATCTGAACAGCCAATCCATAATACAGGTGGCTGTTGTCCTTTTGATAATTTTAAAAAATAATCGGGATCTTTTTCCAATTTGGAAGTCACCCATTTCTTATTATTCTCTAACATTTTGTTGTAATACTTTTCCATGTTGTTTCGTTTTAATTATTTTTTTTCAAATTCTTTAATCCCTATAATTGTGACCTTGATGTTTTTGTTTTTTGAGGTTACATGCACGAAGTCTCTTAGAAATTCCATAACATCAAAATCAATATTTTGACAATTAGAACCATTAATAGTTATAGCAGAATTTGGTTCAATTCTATTGAGTTCAGACATTATAGTTCCTTTATTTAGAAATGTAATTTCTTCAGCAAGGGTAATTTCAATTTCTTTATTTTGATTCGTTTTTTTAGTGAAATTATTTTTTAGATTTTTCTTTAGAACATAAAAAATGGAAACACAAATTCCTATTGCTATTCCTCTTAATAAGTCTGTGAATAGAATCCCAATTATGGTTGCCAGAAACGGAATAGATTGTTCCTTTCCATATCCTATCATCTGCTTGAAAAGCGATATTTTTGATAGCTTATATCCTACTATAATTAAAATACCTGCAAGGGTTGCCAGAGGTATAAAATTTAAAATTGTAGGAAATAATAATACAGCTAACAACAAGAGAACCCCATGAAAAACAGTTGATAAATTCGATTTTCCACCCGCATTAATATTTGCTGAACTTCTAACTATAACCTGAGTTACGGGTAATCCACCAAGCAAACCACTAAACATATTGCCTATCCCTTGCGCTTTTAATTCTCTATTAGTTGGTGTGGTCCGTTTTTCTGGATCCAACTTGTCTGTAGCATCCACGCTTAAAAGGGTTTCAAGACTACCCACCAAAGCTAAAGTAAAGGCAATCATGTACACA
>CAMAQX010000271.1 GCA_945860455.1 Lishizhenia tianjinensis | reverse complement strand
AAAGTTTCCATGATTTGAATACTTACTTGAATGGCCGTTTCACTTCGAAGGACGGCAGAAAGCATGGCAACTCCTTGTTCTGTAAAAACATTTGGCAGGTGTCTTATTCCCATTTTATCTGAATTGGAAGTCACAAATTGTGACCTCCAATTTGTAAATTCTAAATGATTTAATTGAAAACTAAAATTCTCAGGAAAACGTTCTTTATTTCGCTTGACTGCCTGGTTAAGTACTTTTGTTTGAACTTTGTACAAAACAGCTAAATCTCGATCAAGCATTACTTGTTCCCCTCTAATTGTATAGATTTTTGAATGTATTTCATCCGTTTTTATAAGATTCATCGATAGCTAGTTTTAACATTTTTACTTTAAGTTAGTGAAAAATGCCTTTTATTGCAATAGATTATTTTATAAAAACTGACCAACCAGCAAATTCATTTTTTTCAATTAGTTGAGTTTGGCAATAGTTTTAAAAAAATCACTTATGCCTAAACCAGCAATCTTGGCGTTCGTTTTCATACATTTTAAAAACGGTATTAACTGGGGCACCGTACTTCAACTGGCTGTTAAATTGGGTTCTTGCCAAATAATTAAATGCACCCATGTCGCCAGTAAAAGCTGTTCGGTTGTCTCTGTTAGCTTGTTTATGAATAGAACATAACTTTCGAATGAAATTTAAAAACAAAGGTGCTTTACTTCCTATTACTCCACAATTTAAAAGAGTTTCAGACCCAAACTCGCTTTCATAATCGGCATAATCGTTTATGTTCTTGCGTAGATTGGCAGAATGATCCTTCATCCAATCATTATCGAGCGTTTTAGGCTCATCTCCACAGAAAATGGCTAACGGATTTTCAATATAAAAAGGATCAACAAACGGATTTTTTGCGAGCGTAACATCCGTTATATCGGTTACGAAAATATTATTTAAGAAATGAATGTTTTGATTGAGAAAATCATTGTATACAAAGTAGCGATAGACATTCGGATTAAATGTAGTATTGTGATTTACTTTAATAAATGAGATATATTCGTTTTTGAATTTTTCGCAAGTTTCTGGAGTGAAGCTGTTATGAAAAATAATTCCTTGTATTTTTTGGGCCGCGACGGATTCTGCCCAATCACGCACCAATTCATAATTATCATTATCCAGCGTTGTATTGCGATTTACATCATAAACACCAGTGATATGGCAAGCCATAATAAGATTCGTGTTTGGGCGAAAATGAGGAATTTTGGAAGCCATTGGTCACGAATTGATCAAATTCACTTTTTTCATAGTTGCACAAATGCTATTCGGAATATTTCTATGGTAGATATACGTTCTTAGGTCCACTTTTTTTACGTGAAATTGATTTTTTGCTCTTTCAAAAAAATCAGCATCCGCTGCGAAGCCACTTTTGAAAAAAATGCTTGAAAATACTTTTTTCAGACCGAATAATGTTCCAAAAAGGATCGTTTCATCAATGTGGATGAGTTTTGTTATATCATTTTTATCAGGAACATAATAGTCATCGTCGGTATCCACGATTGTTTCTGTTGTAGAACAAATCAAATCAACGTTTTTTACCTCACGAAGACAAGCACTTAAATGATGTGATTTATATTCGTCGTCGCCATCAATTATGGTTATAAATTCACCTACGCTATTTAAAACACCGCGATTGACTGATTCTGATTGCCCTCGATTACTATGACGGATATATACTATTTTATCCTCGTATTTCTCAACGTATTGCATCAAAGTCTCACGATTGGTCGCATTACTACCATCGTCTATAATAATGAGTTCAAAATCTTGAAAATCCTGATTTAAAACCGAATCAATTGCTCTTTTTATGTATTTGAAATCTGTGTTATAAACAGCCATTAACACCGATATTTTTACTTGATGTGACATATTTGTATGGTATAATGGTTGCTGCACAATGATCGAAAAATGTAATTACTTTTTATCCTCTAAATTAACGCTCACTACATTCTAATTTTCAGTTGGAGTCATTCGTTTTATCTCAGTTCAACCTCTACTTACTACTAAGTAATTTATTTTTTTTTGGAAGATCTGAAAGAAATAAAATGATTCATTTAGATTGTTCCGCTTGGGTATCATTTTAGCTTAGATGCAAATCAACTAAGAGTAAAATTAACTCTTTTTAATCAACTATATGTTAAGTCATTTTTAAAAATACCCTTCCGAGTCATTAATAAAGCTCGATGACTTTAAAAAATTAGTTCAACCCTTTCAAATCGGTTATCGTTTTACTTGGATTTTCTGAGTTAAAAACAAAACTTCCTGCAACGAGTGCATCTGCGCCAGCATCCGCTAATAATTTGCCTATTTCTAGATTCACTCCGCCATCAATTTCGATCAGCGCAGAAGAGCCACTTTCTTGAATCATTTTTTTGAGTTTGCGAACTTTTTCCACGACTTGCGGAATAAACTTTTGACCACCAAAACCCGGATTTACGGACATGATGAGCACCAAATCAAGATCGCAAATAATTTCCGATAATACCTCAACCGGTGTATGAGGATTCAAAGCAACTCCAGCTTTCATTTCGTGTTGATGAATCAATTGAATGGTTCTATGCAAATGCGTGCATGCCTCGTAATGAACCGTTAAATAATCGGCTCCTACTTTTTTAAAATCTGCCACGTATTGATCCGGATTAACGATCATTAAATGAACATCCAATGGTTTTTTAGCATGCCGATTCATGGCCTGTATTACCGGCAAACCAAATGAAATATTGGGAACAAAAACTCCATCCATCACATCAATATGTAACCAATCAGCAGAAGAATGATTTAACATTTCGACATCACGCTGAATATTTGCAAAATCACACGAAAGGAGGGAAGGAGAAATAATCATACAAATGTTTTTTGCAAATGTAAGCAGAATGCAGTAAATTTCAGTAATTTCGAAAAAACTATACACATAGATGTTTTCTGTACTTTATCTTATAATTGCCGCCACTATTTTGATCTCTGCTGCTGCGTTTCAAAACCAGGAATTTTTATCAAAATCACTATTTTACCCGTACCGCGTTAAACATAATAATGAGTTTTATCGAATGGTAAGTCACATGTTCATTCATGCGGATTGGTCACACCTTATTTTCAATATGTTTTCGCTTTATTTCTTAGGCCAAATTTTAGTGTATTCCTTCTATAATTCCTTTGGTGAAGTCGGAGGGATGATCCATTTTTCTATTTTGTATTTCGTTGGCGGAATTTTCGCATCCTTATTCCCATATATCCGAAACCATGAAAATCCAAACTATACATCTTT
>CAMAQX010000270.1 GCA_945860455.1 Lishizhenia tianjinensis | reverse complement strand
TCAGTAACCGGAATTCCAGCTACAGTTGTATAACGAGGAAGTGGAACCATTGTATCTCCATGTCCCCCCATCAATACTGCTTGAATATCTTTTGGAGAAACGTTCAATTCAGTAGCTAAAAAAGCACGGTATCTAGCAGTATCCAATATACCCGCCATTCCAAAAACTTTTTTAGAATCCACTTTTGCCGTCAAGTAAGAACAATAAGTCATTACGTCCAACGGATTGGAAACAATGATTAAAATGGCATCCGGAGAGTGTTTAATTACGTTTTCCGTAACGGTCTTAACGATACCTGCGTTGGTCGCAATAAGATCGTCACGAGACATTCCCGGTTTTCTTGGTAAACCAGAAGTTATAACCACTACATCAGAATTAGCTGTTTTCGAATAATCATTTGTTGAACCAATTGTTCTTGAATCATACATGTTGATTGGTGACGTTTGCCAAATGTCCAACGCTTTACCTTCTGCAAATCCTTCTTTAATGTCTAATAAGACAATTTCATTCGCAATTTCGCGATGAGCCAAAACATCTGCGCATGTAGCACCAACATTCCCAGCTCCAACTACCGTTACTTTCATTGTGGTTTGATTTAAAGTTTAATATTAAAATAGATGGCGCGAATTTACTACTTTTCAGAAAATATCGCTTATTTTGACCTAAAATAAATCGTATAGGCAACCAACTACAACCAATAGCGTCAAAAATCGGATAACTTGGAGAAAATTGAGGAACTCAGACATATCGTAGATGGATGCATCAGAAATGATCGTCGCGCACAAGAACAACTGTTCAAATTGTACTACGGAAAAATGTTAGCAGTTTGCAAACGATACATGAGTGATCATGATTCGGCTCAAGAAGTACTTCAAGAAGGATTTATAAAGGTCTTTGACAAAATTGGGATTTTTGATTTTAAAGGTTCGTTAGAAGGTTGGGTACGACGAGTTATTGCCAATACAGCAATAGATGCCATACGTAAAGCAAAACGAAATCCTTTTTTATCTGACAACGATTTTCATTTTAAGCAAGAAGCTGTAGATGAATTGATTGATAAGGAAGATTTGGAGCTTACAGAATTAAAAGCGGAAGCAGCTGTAGAAGCCATTCAAAAATTATCACCTGCTTATCGTACTGTTTTTAATTTGTATGTAATCGAGAATTATTCACATAAAGAAATTGCAGAACTACTCGGAATTAACGAAGGAACATCAAAATCCAATTTGGCCAAAGCAAAAATGAATTTGCAAAAACTATTAAAAAAGAAATACAGTTCACACTTTTGATATGAAAGATAAAATAGAACACAAACTAATGGAGCTCCTACAAAACCAGGAATTGCCGTACAATACGGCAGCTTGGGATTCTATGAAGCAAGCCTTAGATGCCAAAATGCCTGTAACACAGCCTATAAATTGGTACAAATGGTTGCTAGGTGGTGCTGCTATTACCGTTATTGCCGTAAGTACGTATTTTTTGATCCAGAAAGACACAGCAATATCAGAGCAAACTGCCACTACAACTAAAATTAAAAAACCAATTCGACCTGCAGCTAAAACCAAAGAGGACGGAACGATTAACAATTCTGTAAAAAGTGTTTTAAGTACTAACCCTGCCAAATCTACATTACCAACTGACGCCCAGTTTATTACAAAAGATTTTTCAGACTCAGAATTCATTAAACAAACAGAAATAAAAGCGGCTGCACTTGTAGGTTTATTTCCAGTTAATTCATCAGATAGTATATCTAATCTTGTTGATTTATTTACTAAAAACAATTCGATAACTCCTAAAAAATTAGATGATCTACTAAACTCAACTGATAGTACTGAAGAATTAACGGCAAACTCCACACTAATTTCTGCTGTAAACATGTGTTTGGGTGAGCGGCAACTTCTTGAAAATAAGAATGACTTTGCTGTTTCCGTTTTTAAACAAAACTCAAACCAATTGATAACAACAATTGATGCTAAAAAATCTATGTCCTTTGAAGCTAAGGAACAAGGAACCTATTTATTAGTGGAAAAAAACAAGACGGTTATTGAAGGTGCAAATTCTTTTGAAGTTAAAAACAGCCCAAAACCGACCTTGGAAATTGAATCAGAAATCCGATATGAAAAAGGGGTTCCTACACTGAAAGCGAGCACTGATGCTTCCAATTCAGTTCAATGGACAGTAAATAATTTGGAATTAAATTCAACTAAAAGCGAGCTAGATTTTAATCCGTTTAAAGCTGGTACTTACTCTGTCTCTGTAAAAACATTAAACGAAGGGTGCATCGTTAGCCAAACTTCAAAAGTGAATATCGATGAAGATTATAATTTGCTTGCAGTAAATGCATTCAATCCAAACTCTTTTGAGCCGCGCAATCAAACTTTCATTCCATTTGCCCTAACACAACGGGATGTAAAATTCACACTATTAATTTTAGATCCAAAAGATGGTGGTGTAATGTATCAAACTGAAGACGCATCTCAACCTTGGAATGGCATTGACAAAAGAACTGGACAGCTTTCGCCTTCGAACCAAGCGTATATTTGGAAAGCTCGTATCTCAAACCCCTTACCTGGAGAATCACCAGAATACAAAGGAACGATTACAAAACTGTAGTTGTTTAAACTATAATCAAGAGGCCCGTTTCTAAAGATTCGGGCTTTTTTATTTTGACACAACGCGCTAATTTGAATATCTTTGCACCATGCGTATTGATATTTTAACGGTTTTACCTCAATTACTGGAAAGCCCATTTTCAGCTTCTATTATGCAACGAGCTCAAGACAAAGGTCATGTAGAAATTCATGTGCATAACATTCGTGATTATTCAACGGACAAGCATAAAAATGTAGACGATTATCAATATGGTGGTGGTGCCGGAATGGTTCTATCTATTGAGCCTATTGCTGCAGTGATTGAAAAACTGATAATCGAACGTTCCTACGATGATATTATTTACATGACACCTGACGGCAAAGTATTGGAGCAAAGCGATTGCAACACCTTGTCCTTATCCAAAAACTTGATGATTCTTTGCGGACATTACAAAGGAGTGGACGAGCGCATTCGAGAACATTACATTACAAAAGAAATCTCAATTGGTTCGTATGTATTATCAGGCGGGGAATTAGCCGCTGCGGTTGTTGTGGATGCTGTTGTTCGATTAATTCCGGGTGTGTTAAACGATGAAACATCGGCATTAACGGATAGTTTTCAAGATAATCTGCTATCTCCACCTGTTTATACCCGTCCGCCAGAATTCAAAGGTTGGAAAGTCCCTGAAATTTTATTATCCGGAAATCT
>CAMAQX010000269.1 GCA_945860455.1 Lishizhenia tianjinensis | reverse complement strand
AAATCGTTTCCAAAAAGAATTTCAAATCGCCTTGCTGGGCAATAGGCCTTTTGAATCGTGGCGGGCCAACGGTATCCAGCAACTCCAAAGCAGCTGCGACTACCTGATCGCGAACCGGGGGTTTGGAGAGTGGAAAATTTAGGACCCCATCCAACCACCTTGGAACCGTTCAACCCTCCAGCATGATCCCAACGACACCCTGCCCCTTCTGTACCCTCCCGACGGGTAGGGAGATAATCGCTGAATCCGCAACGGCCTATGCGATTTTTGATAAGTTCCCTGTGAGCGAGGGGCATGCCTTGGTGATCCCCATCAGGCATGTTTCAAATTACTTCGATTTGACCCTCCAAGAGCAAACGGACTGCCTCATCCTGCTGAATGAAGTCAAAGCCATCCTCCAAAAGCAATTCAACCCCGATGGGTTCAATGTAGGTATCAACATCCACGCCGCCGCAGGCCAAACCGTGCCCCATGCCCATATCCACCTCATCCCCCGCTACCAAGACGATGTCCCGGAACCCCGCGGTGGCGTACGAGGCGTCATCCCCGGAAAGCAAAGCTATTAATTTTTGGCTAATGCTTAAAATTGTATTTTGTTGATTTCCCAATACCTGTTTCCTGGCTTGGCTAAGTATAACGTGAATTGAGCGTGCCTAGGATGGTGAGTGGATTTTGAAAAAAATCTGGATCTAGCATTACATTTTAAGTCAAATATTAGGTATTTATCCCAAAATCGTTGCTTGGATATTGTACTATATAATGTTTTGAAGTCACATATGTGCCCCTAGAGTCTTTTGAACAATGTTTTGACCTCATTTGTCAACTTCAAATATGCCTTGACTAGATGGGGATCAACACATTAAATTTAGGCCTCAGTCGAAAGGCTGTTAAACCTTAGAGCCTATGAAAAAAATAAGGGGCTAACAAACTGTCCAAAAACACCTTCTAAAGAGTGTATTGGGGAAGTTAGTACAAGCTTATTGGTAAGTTATGCGTAATATTGAAAGACCAAACAACAATAAACAGGAAAGCCGAAAACTGAATATAGTAGGCACTAAATAAATAAACCAAACAAAATGGCAGAACAGAAGACAGTACAATCAAAAACAACGATGATTTTGATTAGTTTCTTTTTAGGTGGTCTTGGAATTCATCGCTTAATGATGGGGTATTCTAATTGGTGGTTAATGCTTATCACACTCGGTGGGTGTGGTTTATGGGCATTAATTGACTTCATTAAAATTATCACAGGAAGTATGAAAATGGCTGACGGAAGAGACTTAGTTTAAAATCTAGGGGGCAGGGTGTATTCTCTGCCCCTTTAATTCTTCAATTTATGAAACAAGAAAACGAAAAATACTGCACAGAATGCGGTGAATTAATTAATATCAAAGCTGAGATTTGTCCGAAATGTGGTGTTAGGCAACAAATACAATCAAATCCAATAAGTGCGGAAATAACTGAACAAAGATATAAATGGATTACTTGTTTACTTCTATGTTGGTTTCTTGGTGTTTTAGGCGTTCATCGATTTTACACAGGACATACAGCTTTGGGAGTAGTGCAACTTTTAACACTTGGTGGTTGTGGTATATGGGTATTAATAGATTTTATTATAATAGTCTCTGGTAATTTCAAAGACGCTCAGGGTAATCCTATAAAAAATGTCTAATCCAGTAATAAAATATATTGTCAGCAATAAAATAATAGTAATTGTAGGTGCTTATTTTTTTCTATCTGCAATTCTAAAAGCGACTACAGAAATTGATGTTTGTATACCTTGTCTATGGAAAGCGATATTTGGTTTTCATTGCCCAGGTTGTGGTTTGACAACAGCATTCATCAGTCTAATGGAACTTGACTTTAGGAAAGCTTTTGAGAGCAACCAGCTAATATTTATAATTATGCCGTTTGGGCTTTACTATTTGACACAAGACTATGTTGAACACAGGAGAAAATACAACGCATAACAGCGTGCAAGCGCCATAACCCTGCCGCAGGCGCAACACAGGGTTACGTTCGCCTGCACGCAAACCGTTATGGGCAAGTTTATGAGACACCAAAACGGGACAGGGCGACTACCTCCGACAATAAAAATTGACAGTTCTTATTGGACATTTATAATCTTGGAACAAAACGTGGAGACCAGCGACCACTTAAAAAAAACGGGGCGGACACCGAAAAGCCAAATGAGTAGGATAGTTTTAAACTAATCAAATGAAAAATATAATAACAATTATTGGAGCAATAATATTTGCTTCATTTATCTTCTCAAGTTGTGGCAATAATCCAGAGAATAAACAAACTCAATCAACTGAAGTTAAAAAAGACAAACAACCGCTATTACAGCCAGAATACTCAGGAAATTATCATGGTATTCAACCAGGTTACTTTATGAAAAATCAATATGGAGACGATATGGTAATTAATGGACAAAAAGTTCCAGTTCCTTCAATTAATTTTAAGTTTCTATTAAAAGAAGATGGTGCTGTTAGTCTGCAACAGACAAACCTGGAAGACAATAGCCGAGTTTACTATGATGGGACAATTAAGATTATTGGTGATGCCACGGATATTCTAAAATTAGAATGTTCATTAAGTGACGGAAAATCTTCAAATCCCACATACACTTTAGCGATAAATAAATCTGATAAAACTGCAATTTGTATAGGTAATGACGAACCTGAATTTAAACTTGAAAAAAAATAATTTAACCTAATCTAAAAAATACACAAAATGAAAAAGCAATCAATCTTAATCAAAATTTGGTTTTTTACTTTTTCGGCAATAATAATGAGTTGCGGAAATGGCGGACAAAACACAAAAACTAATTCTCAATCCAATGAAGTTGATCAATCCAATGAAGTTGAAGAAAAAACCATTCAGCAACCAAAAGTAGAAATCAGTGGCACATATTCGGGGACAGACAATGTTGGTATGGAATCAACAATTATTCTTCGTAGTGGAGGAACTTTGATTATTCAAGCTTCTGTTGGTGACGGAACACCTGATTACGGCAATTGGACTGGGACAGCAGACAATTTATCTTTATATCATAAAGACGTTTATGGTAATGATGAACTAATCGGAATAGCTGAAGTTACAAATGACGGTTTGAGAATTAAAGGTGGTAAATTTTATAGTAGGCAATAAAAAGAGCAAATGACAATTGAAGAAATAAAGGATGTTATTGTAAGTACCCCTTTTTCCATCCAGGTTTAAAGTGTTAAGTTAAGGTTGAATTTGTTGTTTCCATTCGGTAGGTGTTCGGTTCTGTAGGGCTTCATGGGGTCTTCGTTCGTTGTATTCTTCGATCCATTCTTCGGTGAGGGCTCTAACC
>CAMAQX010000268.1 GCA_945860455.1 Lishizhenia tianjinensis | reverse complement strand
GGTTCTCCAATTGGTTTTATGATTCAGAATGAAAACCAAAAATCAACTGATTACGAACACCTCAAAGATGCATTTCGTCCTTCGCATGCTGACTTTACTTACCAACAAAAATACGGTACTCGCGATTATCGCGGAGGCGGAAGAAGTAGCGCGCGCGAAACAGCTTCTAGAGTAGTTGCAGGAGCAATCGCCAAACAATTTTTAGCGTTAATTGGGATTCGGTTTTCTACCTATGTGGATCAAATTGGAGCGATTCGATTCGAGAAAGATTCTTTTTTTGAAACAACATTCATTGAATCGAATGCAGTGCGTTGTCCGGATGAAAAAACAGCAGCAGACATGGCTGATTTAATCCTTGAAACACGAAAAAACGGAGACACGATTGGAGGAGCCATACGATGTATTATGGAAGGTGTTCCTAGTGGATTGGGCGAGCCTGTATTTGATAAATTACAGGCTGAGCTTGGAAAAGCGATGTTATCCATCAACGCTGTCAAAGGTTTTGAAATTGGCAGTGGATTCAGTTCAATTTCAATGAATGGATCTGATCACAATGATTTATTTAATCCAGATGGTTCAACAAAAACCAATCATTCAGGAGGAATTCAAGGAGGAATCTCCAATGGAATGCCTATTTCATTTCGCGTAGCATTCAAACCAGTTGCAACGATTATGCAAAATCAACCAACAATCGATCAACAAGGAAACACGTTAGAAATTGAAGGAAAAGGTCGACATGACGCATGCGTTGTTCCACGTGCTGTTCCCATAGTTGAAGCAATGGCAGCATTAGTTATTTTGGATTTCTATCTTCGAAATAAGTCCGTACATTTGTAAAAAAGATAATATGATTCAACGCATTCAAACCGTATATTACATCATTTCAATGATTTTCTTGGGCTTTTTACTTTCCGGAATGGATTTACTTCGCTTTGTTTCAAAAGATAGTTATTATGCGTTTAATATTCATGGAATAACACAACATTTCACAGACTCAAAACTAGCAGCGACTCAGACAAAATCAATACCGCTCTATTTATCCGTAATTGGATTGATTCTCTTGCAATTTGTGGTGATTATGTCTTATAAAAATCTCAATCGTCAGTTTCAAATAGCACGTTCAATTTTCTTTTTGTACTTGTTGATATTAATTGCCTTTGTTGTTTTTGCAACTATTGGATATTCTCCATCAAAAAGTATTGAAACAACCCGTGAATTAGGGGCAGGATTTATTTTCCTCGTACTCGGGTTTCCTTTTGCATTTTTAGGTCAAATAGCTATCAAACGCGATAAAAAACTATTGGATTCTTTGAATCGACTAAGATAGTCAAACACAGTTCCCCCCTACTCCAAAAGAAAAAACTAACTTCGCCATCCAATTTATTTACATGAACTATCTTTCCGTTGAAAACCTGACCAAATCCTTTGCTGATCGTTTATTATTTGCTGACCTAACCTTTGGAATTGACCAAGGACAAAAAGTAGCGATTGTAGCTAAAAATGGAAGCGGAAAAACAACATTATTACGTTGTTTGATGGACTTAGAGCAAATAGACTCTGGTCGCGTGGTTTTCCGTAACGATATACGGGTAGAATTCATGGAACAAACCGAAAACATGGATGAATCTCAAACGATTTTAGAATCCATTTTTGATCACGATTTACCTGAACTAAAAGCATTAAAAAAATACAACGAAGCCTTAATTGACAACGATCAAGATAAGTTGAATGAATGTTACGAAGAATTAACTGAATTGAACGCTTGGGATTACGAAGTACGTGTAAATCAAATTTTGTCAGTTTTAAAATTGACTGATTCTAGAAGATTAATAAGCAGTCTTTCGGGCGGACAAAAAAAGCGTGTTGCATTGGCTAAAACCTTACTTTCCGAGGCTGATTTCATGATTTTGGATGAACCTACCAATCACTTGGATTTGGATATGATTGAATGGTTAGAGTCTTACCTCTCCACTTCAAAATCAACTCTTTTAATGGTAACGCATGATCGCTATTTTCTGGAAGTTGTCTGCGATACTATTTTTGAATTATCGGAGGAAAATCTGTATCAATACAAAGGAAATTTCTCCTATTATTTGGAGAAAAAAGCGGAGCGAGAGGAACAAATGCAATCCACGATTGACAAAGCCAGAAACACCTTTCGGAAAGAACTAGATTGGATACGGAGACAACCCAAGGCGAGAAGTACAAAATCTAAATCCCGCGTGGATGCCTTCGATGATATCAAGAAAACGGCACATCAACGCATCGATAAGGATGAAATTGAAATCTCTATCAAAATGGAGCGTTTGGGAACTAAAATTCTCGAGCTACATCACATGAGAAAAGCGTTTGGTGAGACCAAAATTTTGAATGATTTTTCCTACCATTTTAAACGAAAAGAACGAGTTGGAATTGTAGGGCAAAACGGAGCAGGTAAAACGACTTTCCTGAATCTGATTCAAAATAAAGAGCCTTTGGATAAAGGAAAAGTGGTTGTTGGTGAAACCATTGTTTTTGGCTATTACAGCCAGGAATTGATTCAAGTTGACCCGGACAAACGGGTGATTGAAGTTATCAAAGACATTGCAGAATTCATTCCATTAGAAAAAGGAAAACAATTATCCGCAGCTCAACTATTGGAACGTTTTTTATTTTCTCGAGATGCTCATTATCAATACGTTCATAAACTAAGTGGTGGAGAAAAACGGAGATTAAAGTTGTTAACGGTTTTGATGAGTAATCCCAATTTCTTAATTCTGGATGAGCCCACCAATGACCTGGATATTTTTGTGATGAGCGTTCTGGAAGATTATCTTCAACTATTTGAAGGCTGTTTGATTGTGGTATCACACGACCGCTATTTTATGGATAAAATGGTTGATCATTTATTCGTTTTTGAAGGAGATGGTGAAATCAAGGACATCCTTGGAAATTATACAGATTATCGGAAAAATCAAAAACTGGAGGCCCGAGAAATCAAAAATAATCCACCAAAAGAGGTTGTTGTGAAAGAAGAAACTACCGTAATTGAAAAACCAATTGAAAAGCGCAAACTCAGTTTCAAGGAAAAACAAGAATACGAGAATTTACCCACTGACATCGAACAATTGGAATCGGAAAAAGAGCGTTTAACCAACGAATTATCCGATGGCACAAGAAATAACCAACAGATCATGGAACTTGGTAATCAGTTGGCAAAAGTAGTGTCTGATTTGGAACAAAAATCTGATCGTTGGTTAGAATTGGCTGAATTTGTTTAATGAAATACGTATTCCACTTTAGATCTTCATAAAAGAACAAACCTTACGTGTATCACCGACTACCACAACAAAATAGTATACTCCTTTGGAAAGATGGG
>CAMAQX010000267.1 GCA_945860455.1 Lishizhenia tianjinensis | reverse complement strand
TTAATCCCCATATCAACCACAATGAGTTTATCAATTAGTTTTGGATTCAATTGCGTTGTAAGCATAGCAACCTTACCACCCATGGAATGACCGATAAGAATAATCTTTTCAAGGTTTAAGGCATGAATTAGTTCAATTATATCAGACGCCATGGCATGGTAGCTCGTGTCTGGGTCCCAATTTGAATGACCGTGATTTCGGAGATCAACTAAAATTACGCGAAAATAAACAGCAAATTTTTTGGCTTGAGTTTGCCAGTTGTCGGATGAACCAAATAAACCGTGTAGAATAATTAGTGGTTGCCCCGAACCGATTTCCCGGTAATTTAATTTCATTTTTTCTCGCTTGTAGAACTGATTTTCTCTGATTTAACAGGGTAGGTAGTGAATTGTCCTTCGTTGAATGTTTCAATCAATGCGATGATTTCCTTTTCTTTCATTTTTGTGTCATCGTAGGAAATTTTGGTAACTTGTTTTTCCGCTTCCTCCACCCATTCAAATTCAACTCTAGAAACTGCACCGGTTTTTTTTAACCCTTTTCGAATCGACCCTCCACAGTTCATTTCACAAGACATTCCTTCAATTTCAACGGTTAGCATTTGGTTGGGCTTCACTATTGCTACTGTTTTTTCCACTTTTGGTTTCGCGTTCTTAATAATGATTTTCTCTTCTTGAGTTGAACAAGAAACGAATAGCAACATAAAAAACAAAATAGATACAACTGCTTTCATAGAGTAGATTTGAATCAAAATTACAAAATAACGAGTTGTTAACGCTTAATTTTTCGGATTTCTGTTGTATCTTTGCAGAAAATAATTAATATGAAAAAGTTTTTAGTTTTAGCATTTCTTTCTGTACTTGCAGTGTCATGTGGGAAATATGAGGAAGGTCCGGGATTCTCTTTAATTTCAAAGAAAAATCGCGTTACCAATACCTGGGTGTTATCGAAAGTTGAGGTTAACGGACAAGATGAAACTCCGCAGAGTTCTTCTTATACGCTAAAAATGACCTTGAAAGAGGATGAAACGTTGTCTGCAAACTATACCGTTTTAACAATTCCCTTCACGACTACAGGGACTTGGGCATTCAATTCGGACAAATCAGCGTTGATTTTAACAGATAATTCAGGTACTTCAACCAATACGATTCTTAGATTGACGAATAAAGAAATGAAACTACGTCAAATATCTAATGGTGATACAACAACTAATACGTTTGTTGTACAATAAAAAGTAAGCGTGTTTTTGGCTCCGTGGCGCAACTGTATAGCGCACTGGATTTCGGCTCCAGCGGTTACAGGTTAGAATCCTGTCGGGGTCACAAAAGGAACCTCGACTTGTAAAGTCGGGGTTTTTCATTTAATAGAGTTTTCAAAATCATTTTGAACAGCGAAGGAAAATGAAAAACCGGTAGCTGTGATAGCAGTTTGAGGTTCTATGCTTGGCATGAGCTTCTTTGATTAAGGTTCTTGAAAAAATCCTGTCGGGGTCACAAAGTAGATAAAAGTCCCATTCCTTTTATGTTTGGGGCTTTTTTAATTTACGAACCCCAGCGGAGAATATGAGGGGATTATAGGTGTTTCTCCTTGATTTTACTATATTCTGGTAAAAACGAAAGTTAGAACTATTATTTAGGGGTAATTAAGCGTTTTTCTCAAAATATTGGATTTTTTACGTGTTTTTAATCGCTATTAACTTAAATTCCTGTATCTTTCGCTTAAGTAAATTTTAATTATTAGAATGAATATTAAGCGTTTTTCACTGCAATTAAGTGTTTTTCATGGAAGAATAGTGCCTGAAGACGGATTGATTGTTGGATATGGTGCTATTATAGATGTGTTTAAATTATCCGTTCCAATACCGAATAAATTATCATTTGTTAGTTCAAAAAACAGACAATTTGAAAATGATCAATGGAAAGTGTATCCTACCATCTATCTTCCAGATGAAAATCTATACAAACAACTGATTTTCGCATTAAAGTATGAAGGAGTTGATTTACTCGTGTTTAAGAAATTGTTTGAAGTGCTCTCGTCGGAAGAAATGGAAGAGATGATTCAGCAGGAAAATCTTGGGCAATACAGTAGAAGAATTTGGTTCTTGTATGAATGGTTGACAGGAAAAAAATTAAATATCCTAGATCTAAAAACGGGAAATTTAGTACCTGTTATTGATGAAAAATTACAATATGCAATTGATGGAGTTAGTTCACCACGACATAAAGTAATTAATAATCTTCCTGGAAATCAGGACTTTTGCCCGCTTATTCGTAAAACAGAAAAGCTTGAGAAATATATTGAATCTAATATTCGTCAAGAAAAGAATAACTATTTGAATCGGGTTCACAAGGATATTCTACAACGAGCGTCCTCATTTCTTCTTTTAAAAGATTCAAAAGCATCATTTTCAATTGAGGGGGAAAATCCAAGAAACAATCGCGCTGCCCGTTGGGGGACAGCAATTGGTCAGGCGGGTAAAAATGAACTTTCAATAGCAGAATTGAATCGCTTGCAACAAATGGTAATAGAAAATGACCGATTTGTCAATATGGGAATCAGGAGTCAGCAAGGGTTCATTGGAGATAGGGACCGTGCAACACAAGAGCCAATTCCGGATCATATCTCTGCGAAGCACGAAGATCTTGAACAACTAATGGCTGGCTGGCTACAAACACAAAAAGAGCTCGTGAAATCGCGAATGGACCCCGTTTTAGTGGCGGCAAAAATCGCATTTGGTTTTGTTTTTATTCACCCTTTTGTTGATGGAAACGGGCGTTTACATCGTTATATCATTCATCATGTTTTATCTCAAACAGGTTATACTGAACAAGGAATCATCTTCCCAGTTTCAGCTTCTATGTTAACACACATTATGGACTATGCAAAAGCCTTAGAATCCTATTCACATTCAATTTTAAATTTTATTGATTGGAAGCCATCCGAGAATAATAATGTTGAAGTTTTCAATGATACCATAGACTATTACCGTTATTTTGACGCAACAGCACAAGCTGAATTTCTTTTTTATTGTGTAAACGACACTTTGGTTAATGTTATTCCTAACGAAGTAGAATATTTAAAGAAGTTTGATGCATTCAAATGTTTCATAGACAATAAATTTGAAATGCCAGATAATCTGATCTCCCTTCTAGTTGGATTTTTGGAACACGGAAAAGGAAAACTTTCTAAAAGAGCGATGAACAATGAATTCAACAAATTAACTGTAGATGAAATCAGCAGTATTGAGAAGCAATTTCAATTAGTTTTCTTAGAGAATTAACTTATCTAGCAAAAACCACACAAACGGTACTTCTATCGATTTTTACCGCCTTCTTCTTTTTTAACTGTAAATGATATTCCATAACCCCCTCCAAATC
>CAMAQX010000266.1 GCA_945860455.1 Lishizhenia tianjinensis | reverse complement strand
ATGTATTTGCACTGCTTTTAAGTTACACGAAGAACATTATCCATGAACATAATTATGTGCAGGCTCAAAAGTGGAAACGCTTGATTGGAACTGAATTATATGGGAAAACGATTGGCATAGTAGGTTTAGGTAATATTGGAAAAGAAGTAGCAAAAAGGGCAATGGCCTTTGGCCTGGATGTTATTGCCTATGATAAATATTTTGATATTGAATTTATAAAGAATTATCCAATAGGTACAACCAATAAAATTGGAGATTTGATGCGTGTCTCTGATATAGTAAGTCTGAATATCTCTCTCAATGAAGAGACTGCCATTTTGATGAGCACTGAGAATGTGAAACGATGCAAAAAAGGTGTAATTGTGATCAATACTGCCAGAGCAGGTTTAATTTCAAATGAACTGGTTATTGCACAAATTGAATCAGGGGCTTTTGGGGCATATTTGACAGATGTTTTAGAGGAGGAGCCTATGGTCAAAGATCATCCCTTCTTAAACTATGACAATATCATTATTACTCCACATATTGGTTCAAGAACATACGAGAGTGTTGCCCGTCAGGGTACTATGGCTGTTGAAAATTTGCTTAAATTCATCTATTAATAATGGAAAAGTGCCAAAAGTAATCGTTTTTGGAGGATCAGGATTCCTAGGTAGTCATGTTGCAGATCAACTGACCAGCCGGGGATACCAGGTTGTTATATTTGACCTGATTGCTTCTCCATATCTGCAAAAAAGTCAGGAAATGATTATTGGTAATATCATGGATCGGGAAATGGTGAGAAGTGCTATTGCTGGTGCTGACTATGTATATCATTTTGCAGCTATTGCTGATATCTTTGAAGCAAGAGAATTTCCGATTGAGGCAGCGAATTTCAATATCATGGGCACGATGTATATATTGGATGCATGTCGCGAGTATAAAGTAAAGCGGTTTGTTTATTCTAGTACCATTTATGTTTACAGTGACCACGGTTCATTTTACAGAAGTACTAAACAATCCTGCGAGCTTTTTATAGAGAATTATCAAAAAGAGTATCAGCTTGATTTTACTGTTTTGAGATATGGCTCACTTTATGGTCCACGAGCGAATCATTTTAACTTTATTAATAATGTTATTCGCCAGGCTCTGCTCAAAAAGACTATAATCAGGCATGGGGATGGAAGTGAAGTAAGGGATTACATAAATGTTGTTGATGCTGCAAAATCAAGTGTTGATGTTTTGTCGGAGGAATATCGCAACTCATATATTATGATTACAGGACCTCAAACTATGAAAGTTAAGGAGATTTTGGAAATGATAAAAGAAATGCTAAATGGTGAAATTTCTATAGAATACCAATTGGGTCAGTTCAATGGACATTATCAAATTACCCCCTATTCTTTTAAGCCTAAAGTTGCATTAAAACTTATTCCAAAGAATTACCATGATCTAGGGCAAGGTATTCTGGATTGTATTTATGAGAATTACCAACTTTTAAAAGCTGAGGGTTTAGAAATGGAATATAATAAGATTGAGGACCATGGCTGACAATCTTATTTATTTATCCTATTTTATGAATGATCAAACCCCTCTCTATGGTGGTGGCAAAGGCATTCATGTTTTACCTGACAGATCTATATCTGCCGGTGATACAGCCAACACAAAAATCCTGAAATTTCAGAACCATTCTGGAACGCATATCGATTACCCCAATCATTTTTTTAACCTTGGTTCTACTTCAGAAAAGTATTCAGCAGCTTTTTGGACCTTCGCAAAGCCGCATTTAATTGTCAGATCGACTGATGATGATGAAATTGTCAATCTTACTAACGATGAGCTTTCAACTATACCTGAGGATGTTGATTTTCTAATTTTTAAATCTGGTTTTGGAGATCATAGATCAAAAGAAAGATATTGGTTGAATAATCCTGGATTTTCTCCTGAGCTTGGAAAAGTACTCAAAAGCAGATTCCCTTTACTTAAAATTTTAGGTATGGATTTTATTTCGTTAACTTCATACCAAAACAGGGAAATAGGACGTGAGGCACACAGAGAGTTTCTCGGGGGAGATAAACCAATTTTACTTGTTGAAGACATGGACTTGTCCTTACTTTTCACTACTCCAAAGTCACTCATTTGTCTTCCACTGCTGATTGAAGGACTTGATGGTTCACCTGTCACTATAATCGCTGAAATATAATCCAATTCAATGAAACCTAAAATTATAATCTATGATTTTGATGGCGTGGTATGTGACTCAGTTAATGTCAAAACAAATGCCTTTGTAGAATTATACAAAGATTACAGTTTAGATATTCAGAATCAGGTTAGGCTCTATCATCTTATGAATGGAGGAATATCCCGCTTCGAAAAAATACGATATTTCCAGGAGGAACTATTAAATACACCTAGTAATGAAGAGGATATAAATCGAATGGCAAGTCATTTTGCCTTGCTAGTAAAGGAAAAAGTAATTAAATCGGAATACATTACTGGGGTTTTAGAATTTCTTGAAATAAACCATAAAAAAGCTTTACAGTTTATTTGTACGGGTACTCCCGAGTTTGAAATTGTCGAAATTATTGAGCGACGTCAAATCGGGCACCTATTTTCAGGGATATTTGGTTCACCAAAAACAAAAGAGACCATAATAAAAGAAATCATTAATATTACCGGTGTTGATAGTAGTGAATGTCTTTTTTTTGGTGATGCGATGACTGATTTAAATGCTTCTTTAAATTGTAAAGTCCCGTTTATAGGCATAAACAATGCTGACACTGTTTTTCCGGCTGGCACCTTTATAATAGACGATTTTAACGATACTAAACTGAATAACCTAGAACTATGAAAATAACTGAAGAGGATATAAGGCCAGAAAAAATTTTCAATGAGTATTTAGCTTTAACGGAATTAGATACGATTACTTATTTTGAAAAAGCGGAAAATGTTGATATTGATTGTCCTGCATGTGGTGGTAATGAAGGAAAGGATTGGGTGAAAAAATCTTTGTTTTTATATAAGAAATGTCCTTCATGCCATACTATCTATGTAAGCCCAAGGCCTGTTGTTGAGTCTTTTAATGCCTATTATACTGACTCGCCATCAACAAAATTTTGGGCAACCACTTTTTATAAAGTAACAGAAAATGCAAGGAGAGAAAAGCTTTGGAAACCAAAGGCCAAATTGGTAAAAGAAAAAATTATAGCATTAGGAACCGAAAACCCAATAAATTATATTGTTGATATCGGCGGAGGTTATGGGGTGTTTGATGAAGAGATAAAAATTATTATGGATGTGGATGTTATTGTAATTGAACCTTCAGTCCATCTAGCTGCTATTTGTAGACAAAAAGGTCTGCAGGTGATTGAAAAATTCATGGAGGATATTGTATTTGGAGAGCTTCCGGCAGGAAGGA
>CAMAQX010000265.1 GCA_945860455.1 Lishizhenia tianjinensis | reverse complement strand
TAATTGTAAAATATTGGGAGGAGGCACAAGAAGTACTAAAAAACATGTTCCCCATACCCATCGTAGCCCCGGTAAAAGGATCAGCGTAATAGTTTCCTTCTACATATAGTCCTGTCAGACTAATTCCTGCCGGAACAGGAACAAGCAAGCTGTCTTTGGCGAAAGTTGGCTGTAAGCAAGATGGAATAGCAGAGCCATTATACACGACAGGAGTACCAGCAACAATAGGATCAATTATAATAGGGAAAGTGCGCTCCGAACTAGAGAGCCAATTTTGGTCTATTCTCATTTCAATAGTTGCTATTTCACCCTCTTGTTTAAAACTATAACTTCCAAGTGAAAATTCTTTCATTTGATCGTATGCAATTAATCCACGCCAACGTCCGATTTCATTACCTTTAATATCAATAAATAGTAAATCCCCTTTCCATTCTTTCCCAGCATAATATCCGGAATTTTCATCAATCACTAATCTTGCCTGTTCTGGTAATTTAATTTTCTGAACTATCATCAAGTCAGAATTATTCAATGTTAATGGTTCAGTTAAAATGTATGAAAATTCAACACCGCCTTGAATTGCGTTCACTTGCAAATCAACGCCTTCCATTAAGTCATGAAATTCCAATCCGTTTTCATCCGCATAAAATGATTTTATTATTGGCTTGACCCCATTAAAAGATTCACACCCAAGAGACTCAATCCACTCTCCGTTTCGGTTAAATTTGAACCCCCCATTTTGAGAAATTAAAACAGGAATAGGTTGTTGCGTTGCCTCCCAATGTTTCGAAACAGGATTAAAAATTAGTTTTTTTGATATTGGAGTCCATTGATTATTTGATAGAAAATGTAATGGTTGATTACTCACAATTGTTTTGTACGTTCCTTTATTTGATTTATAATGAGCTTTGAATTCATCACGTCGCGAAATTATCTCGGTGAAAACCTCTGCATTTGCTTGTGTTTTTTCAGCATTTTCAAAACGAATCGGAGTGGATAAACCAAAATATAATGGGTGTTTCCTCTGTGCCACTAATAAATAGCTGTGAAGTGATAAAGCGAGCAGGAAAATTACAATTCTCATATTGGCTAAGATAGTAAAATAATTTATTATGAGTTGCGTATTTCCAATTTGGATTGTTCTTTTAATTTTGTACTATGAAAAGATGGAAAATAGCAGAAGTTTTAGGTAAAGAAGGTCAACAATTAGTAAATACTTCCGTTACGGTAAAAGGGTGGGTGCGTGCCTTTCGTAGCAACCGCTTTATACAGTTAAATGATGGTTCGTGTATGGCAACATTGCAGGCCGTTGTTGATTTTGAAAAATTCGATGAACTAGTTTTAAAACGGATTACCACTGCTTCTGCCCTATCTATTACCGGAACATTAGTTGAATCAATTGGTACGGGTCAATCTGTAGAATTACAAGTCGAAACCATTGAAATTTTAGGAGATGCTAATCCAGATGATGTACAAAAAACAGTAATGCAACCTAAACGCCATAGTTTGGAGTTTCTTCGTGAACAAGCACATTTGCGTTTTAGAACCAATACGTTTGGTGCGGTTTTCAGAATTCGCCACAATGTTGCTTTTGCCATTCATACGTTTTTTAATGATCGTGGGTTTTTCTATTTGCATACACCGATTATTACAGGCTCGGACGCTGAAGGCGCTGGTGAAATGTTTCGAGTTACAAACCTAGACGCTAAAAACCCACCTTTAAATGAAGATGGTTCGGTTAATTTTAAAGAAGACTTTTTTGGGAAACCTGTTAATTTAACTGTTTCTGGACAACTTGAAGCTGAATTGGCAGCACTAGCTTTGGGACAAGTTTATACATTTGGCCCTACATTTCGGGCTGAAAATTCTAATACTTCTCGGCATTTGGCTGAATTTTGGATGATTGAGCCTGAGGTAGCTTTCAATGATTTGAAGGATAACATGGATTTAACAGAAGATTTTCTAAAATACATTTGTTCATACATCTTGCAAAATTGTGCGGAAGATTTAAAATTCTTAAACGATCGAGAAGCGCAAGAACAAACGCAAAAACCACAAAATGAGCGCAATGAGCTATCATTAATTGAACGCTTAGAATTCGTTACAAACAATTCATTCAAACGATTAACGTATACAGAAGCAATTGATGTATTGATAAATTCTAATCATTACAAAAAGAAGAAATTTAAATATGATGTTTCATGGGGCATAGATTTGCAAAGTGAACACGAACGGTATTTGGTTGAAAAAGAGTTTAAATGCCCGGTGATTTTAACGGATTATCCTGCTCAAATCAAAGCGTTTTATATGCGTTTGAACGATGATAATAAAACAGTTGCTGCCATGGATGTACTTTTTCCGGGTATTGGAGAAATTGTGGGTGGTTCGCAACGCGAGGAGCGCTATGAAATTTTGCACAGAAAATGCGAAGAGTTTGGCATTCATCCAGAAGAATTATCTTGGTACATGGATACGCGAAAATTTGGTACTGTGCCGCACGCCGGCTTTGGCTTGGGCTTTGAACGCATGGTGATGTTCGTTACGGGCATGTCCAATATTCGCGATGTAATTCCTTTTCCACGAACGCCGCAAAATGCTGAATTCTAAATTAATAACTCATTTTTAAAAAGCGAGTGGGCTCCCTGTTTTTGATCTGAATATAATACATTCCATTTCCAAAATCTGTAAAGGGAATATGGATTTCATTAGATTCAATTTTTTGAAAATGAATAACTTGTCCTTGAGAATTGTAGATTCTCACCGTTTCATCAATTAACTCGTCCGTCACAAAAAATATAACTTCGTCTTGTACTGGATTTATTTTGATTTGAGCGGATTGAGATTGATTAGCAGTCACATCTACTGGTATGGATTTACACTGCAATTGATTAACCACTTCTGGATGGTTATAGAGTATTTGGATTAGTTCTTTGTCTATTTCAAAGAAATTAGCTTGTTCAGAATAGCCGTCAAAAAAGATACTTTCTTTAATTTCATCGGACTCATTAAACAATCCGAGTGCTTGCGTTATTTTTTTACGCAACAATCTTTTTTTTACACGAATATTGGGTGTTCGGTAGAAATCTAAAAAAACAAATCCATGCACAATATCTTTGTTGTCTGTGCTTAATTGACAATGTTGAATCGACCAGTTCTTAGCAAGTGAATTCCGTGTACTCGCATCGAGAAGTTTACATCCCCCAACAGAACCAATGTAAATTTCAAAGTTAGCTTCTTCAATTTTCGTTACACGCCTTATTTTGACGGTGGAAATCCAAGTGTTTAGCTCTTGTATAATGATATCAAGTTCCTTTTCTAATTGATTGTATTCCTTTTGTGTGTTTTGATCCGTTCGTAAAAAAGTTGATTCTGTATTTCCTGGATGAATGAACACCTGTATGTCTTTTT
>CAMAQX010000264.1 GCA_945860455.1 Lishizhenia tianjinensis | reverse complement strand
TTTTGTGGAGCAATTGGAGCACTGAACCGCCACTTTTGCCAAATCCGTGTTTTGTCCTTTTATTTTGTCTGTCGTGGTGGCTCTATTGTTGTTTTTATGGGTTTGTGTGCTGGAAAAACACAAATGCCTTAACAAAATCGTGGATTATTTTAGTCGCTTCAATATAATTTGCAAGTCTTTTGAATTGATAAATTGATTATACTGGAAAACAATTTCATAGTCAACGTTTAAAAAACATAAAGTTGGATATACCACTTTATTGTCAACGGTTGCTAACTGTTCTGCCAATTCGTGGATACCTGTGATTGTGCCTGTTGGTTTGAATTTAAAGGTGTGATTGGCAAAAGTAATGTGACTTTTTTCCTCGGCGTTAAGTTCAATAAAATAAAATTCATTGTTTAGCTTATGGATAATACTATCGTTTTTAAACGTGGTATTTTGCATTGCTTGACAATACTTGCACCAGTCAGTATGAATAAAAACAACGATATTTCTTTTCTGCTTTTTCTGTAAACTGTCAACTTGTTCGAAGTGATAAGTTCTTATTTGCGAAAATAAAATATTAGGCAGTATAAACATACTACCCACTATTAAAATCATATATATTATTCGATTACTCAATTTCATCATTTAAAACTATACCTAACTCCTAAAAAAACTCTTGCTCCTTGATTTGGAGCGTACATGTATGTAGGATCAAATGTTAAGCCGTAAGGATTATCGGCTGTAGCAATTACTTGTCCATTGCTTCCAAATTGAACCTCTTTATCAAATGGGTCGTTGGTTCTGGCAATAATAAAAGGATTGCCCTTATTGGGGGTCCAGTTTAATAAGTTTTTTACGCCGCCATAAATTTGAATGTTTTTAATTCCGTCAAAAATTAATTGTATATTTTGTATGCTCCACCAAGGTGAATTTGGGCTACGAGGGTCGGTGTCGCTTAAAAGTGGCAAACGCATGGGACTATATACATTGCCAGTATAATCAATACTTAATTTTGCTTTTTTAATTTTGTAAGATACTGCCCAAACGCCAGTAAAATTTTCTGTTAAAATTTGTTGTTCTGTAATTCCATTTTCGGTTAATGTGTTTTCCATCAATGTTCCACCTGCTATTATTTTTAGGCCATTATTAAAAGCAACATCTATATTTAAACTTACTCCTTTGCTTTCTGCATAACCATTTAAGTTGTCATAAATAATTTTGTTTGGGTCGGTTTCATAATCGCCTACTATTCGATCCTCAAAATAGGTGTAAAAAGCCGAAGCATCAATGCCAATAAACGTTCCATTTTTTGTAAAAATTTTTCTTATGTAGTTTAAATTTACATTATAAGATTGTTCGGGATTTAATTCATTTTTTATTTCCACAACCCTAGCTCCTGTGAGTGCTGCATGGTCTTCAGTAAATAGGTTTACAACTCTATAACCTGTTCCAGCATTAAGACGAAGTATATTTTTATCGTTTAAAGTCCATTTGTAAGCTAAACGAGGGGTGAAAATATTTCCGTGATACGAGTTGTAATCAAATCTTAAACCTAATAATACTTTATGTTTGTCTGTAATTGTAATCTCATCTTGAATAAATAGACCAGGCAACCAAGTTTTTTGTGGTTTTGTTTGTTGATTTATAGTATCGGCTGATGCAGTTGTAGGTGTGTTGTCGTCATAAAAAGTATAGCGTAAGGAAGTACCCAATAAAAAATCGTTTTTGCCTATTTTTCTATCCCAAGTAAGTTGTGAAAAGGCAATATTTTGTTGAGCTATGTAAGAGGTTTTTCCGTAAACACTGTTTTGGTCGTGACTATTGTAGGAAAAGGAGAGCATTAATTTCTCTTTTGTTGGTAATTGATAATTGCCCAAAACTTCCCAACGCTTTGTATAAATGCTCTCGCCATAAATGCTGTCTCCACCCCTAAATTGTTTTTCCCATCTCATATCTCCACCCCAACGGTCTTCATACATATACCTTGCTGCAATACTAAAAATTCGATTGTCTTTACGTTCAAAATTCCATTTTTGAAAAACGGATATTCTGTTTTGTAATGTCATGTCGGTAAAGTTGTCCTTGTTATTATCCACTCTGTTTTGGAAGTTAAAATAGTTGATGCCTGTTAGGACACGCGTTTTTTTTCCTGCATTCAATTTTAAACTTATGTCGGTATTGTATTCTCCCCAACTTGTTGCAAATACATCAGCAGAAATTAAAGGGGCGTTCTGTGGTTTTTTTGTAATAATGTTTATCAGTCCTCCAACCGCTTCACTGCCATATAATGAAGAAGCAGGACCTTTTACTATTTCTATTCTTTCTATCAACGAATTGGGGATGCCTGATAATCCATAAACCGTAGATAAACTGCTTACAATTGGCATACCGTCAATAAGTACCATGGTGTAAGGACCTTCCAACCCATTTATATGAATGTCGCCAGTATTGCAAACATTACAATTTAATTGTGGTTTTACTCCATTTACATTTTGCAATGCTTCAAAAACATTAGGAGTAGGATTTTTCTTAAAATAAGTGGGTGTGTAAACTTCAACAGGCACAGGACTTTCCAAACGGCTTACTTCTTTCATTGTTCCTGTTATGACCACTTCGTTCAGCGTGTTTTGGTAATTGGTTAGATCAAAGTTTATGGTAAGTTTTTCGCCTTCTTTTATGGAAATTGATTTTTCCATTTTATTGAATCCAATACAAGAAGTCCTTACAACATAGTTACCTTCCTTTATTTTTTTTATTTTATAAATCCCCGAAGTGTCGGTTACATCTCCTGTTGAAGTGCCAACTAAAGCTACATTTGCAAATTCTATTGGCTTTCCCTCGGAAATTATTTTACCTGAAATGGAGGCTGTTTGAGCCATGGAAAGCTGACCTATCAAAACAAAAATAGCAGTTGATATTGATAGGAGTATTCTTGATTTCATCTTTTGAAAATTAGTTACGGGAGCAAAAATAATGAAGTTAGACGGTAAAGGGCTGATTTTTTGCGACAAGTTAAAAATAGAGTTTTAACTTACAAATCCGTAGCCTAAAAACACAGCCCAATACATCGCTTCAAATCGAAAATAAAACAATCGTTTTTAATGGATAATTATGAAAATGTGGGTTTTTTCACGGACTGACTGTCTAATATCAGGGCAGTGGCGAATTTTAAACCACATCTTTCCGACAAGACTGACTTTGATTAGTTGAATTGTCGTTTGATTTAGCTTTTTCCCCGTTATTGCTTTTATGAATTGTTGGGCTTAAAATTTTTTCATCAGTTTCTTGTCCACTCTCGATTAGTCTGCTTTTTGGGTTCAGATAAAAGATCCGATTTAGAATTATCGACTTTTATTTTCTCAAGTTCTGCCTTCTTTTGACCGAATCCTCTTTTATGTTTTTCTAGGTGTTATTTTTTTAAAATTTGATTGCAAATATAGAA
>CAMAQX010000263.1 GCA_945860455.1 Lishizhenia tianjinensis | reverse complement strand
CCGTTAATTTTTAACTAATGTTAGCAGTAAATTAATAATAATCTATTTGAAATCAGCAAATGAAATAATGCAAATGAACAAAATCATCCTGATACGTACCAAATGTTTTTAATTGTAAAAAAATATCTACTAATTCTCTAAATTCAAGCAAATTAATAACCAGTAAAATCATGAACTTATGAAAAAAGCTTTACTCTCTTTTGAGTGGGTTAAATTGGTGTCATCTTCAAATTTATTAGGTAGGGAATTTTCTTTTATTTTGTATTCTGGAGAAAAAAAGGTGTGAAATTCGATTGCAAATGAATCAATAAAACGAACTACTTCTTTTTTGTATTGAGTAGGTTGATATTCTTTCATTTTTTTTAATTTTTCTTCGGTAAAATCTGTATATTGATTCCTCAGAGTTGATTCAACATTTACGAATTTATTCGTATGATCAATTACAATTGAATCAGGATTTTGATAATAACAAAGTAAATTATCTATTACATTATTAAAATGACCACGAATATCTTTCGGGTAATTTTCAATTTCAGATTGTGTTACTCCAGGGGTGTTTTTTAGATTGATTAATAGCTGACTCTCTAATTTCAAAACAATGTTTTCAACGTCAATTCTATATCTATTTTCAAATAAAATAATTTCCATAATCCAACTCTAAAAAATAAAAATGTTTGCAAATTGTTTGCAAATCGCTTGTAAATAAAGATTTAAATAAAAAAGGGAATGCTGATCTTAATCTGCATTCCCTTTACTGTATTGGGTTTCACCCTGCTCCCCCTTCAGGACTTGAACCTGAGACCCTCTGATTAACAGTCAGATGCTCTAACCAACTGAGCTAAGGAGGAATATGTTTCTCAAAAAATTGAGAGTGCAAATATAATAAAACTTTTTATTTCCAAAAGCAATCAAAAAAAATTGTTGCTTTTTTTTAGTGACTATATTTGTAAAAAGAATTTACATGAGATCAATTATTGAGGCAGCCTGGGAAAACCGTGAGTTACTAAAAGAAAATCAGACAGTTGAGGCAATCAATCACGTCATTGAAGAGCTAGACAAAGGAATTATTCGTGTGGCTGAACCAACTGATTCTGGCGATTGGATCGTAAATGAATGGGTGAAAAAAGCGGTTGTGATGTATTTTCCGATTCGAAAAATGGAAACCATTGAAGTTGGTCCTTTCGAATTCCACGATAAAATGGCCCTCAAAAAAGGGTTTGCTGCTCTAGGTGTTCGTGTTGTTCCTCATGGAATTGCGCGCTACGGTTCGTTCATTGCGCCTGGGGTGATCATGATGCCTTCGTATGTGAATATTGGTGCGTATGTTGATTCGGGAACAATGGTGGATACTTGGGCAACCGTTGGGTCGTGTGCGCAAATTGGTAAAAACGTCCATTTAAGCGGTGGAGTTGGAATTGGTGGTGTGTTGGAACCGCTTCAAGCAGCACCCGTTGTCATTGAAGATGATGCATTTATTGGTTCGCGTGCTATCGTAGTTGAAGGTGTACGTGTCGGAAAACAAGCCGTTCTAGGAGCAAATGTGGTATTGACCAAGTCAACTAAAATTATTGATGTTTCAGGTCCTGAACCGGTTGAATACCGAGGGTACGTCCCTGAAAGAAGTGTGGTAATTCCTGGCTCTATACCAAAGTCGTTCCCTGCAGGCGAATACCAAGTACCTTGTGCTTTGATTATTGGAAAACGAAAAGAATCTACCGATATCAAAACGTCACTGAATGATGCCTTGCGCGAATTTGATGTAGCGGTTTAAGCTCATCGATTGAACGAATGGTAAAATCGTTCGATTATTGTATTTTTGAAAATCAAATAATACCGAATGAAATTCTACCCTTCCTTTCTACTTTTTTTGCTACTCAGTTTGCAGGAAACTATTCTTGCTCAAGATCCGGTTATCAATAAACTCAAATCAAACGCTGATAGCGCACAAGCCATATTTTTTGGAAATTCATCTTCCAATTACTCTCCTTCTATTTTTGTGGATCCATTCATCGGTACCGGTGGACACGGACATACTTTTCCGGGAGCCTCTGCCCCATTTGGAATGATCCAATTAAGTCCGGACACGCGCTACGATGGTTGGGATGGTTGTTCGGGGTATCATAACAGCGATTCCATTATTTATGGTTTTTCACATACGCATTTGAGCGGTACGGGCGTTCCCGACTACTGTGATTTGCTGCTCGTTCCCCAATCTAAAAAAGCAAAAACAACCCCAGGGTATTTATCCAAAAGTGGTTACGGATCGGTTTTCTCGCATTTAACCGAAAAAGCAAGTCCCGGGTATTATGAAGTCGTATTGAAAGATCCCAATATCAAGGTGAGACTTGCCACAACCGAGCGTGCTGGAATGCACGAATATTCCTTTTTAACAAAAAAAGAAAAACGCTTTGTTTTAATTGACTTAGACCATCGGGATAAATTGTTGAACTATTCCATTAATCAGCTCAATAACACCACTATTCAAGGGTCACGCATTTCTGAAAGCTGGGCAAGCAATCAACATTTTTACTTTCATTTAGAAACCTCAATACCCTACAAAAAAGCAAAATTAATTACCAAAAACGGTCAGCATAAATTGTTATTGGAATTTGCAAAAAACATAGACCTCATCAAAATACGCGTTGGAATTTCGGCTACGAGTTGCGAAGGAGCCAAAACCAATTTAACATCGGAAATCAATTCATGGAATTTAGATGAAACCCGAGCCAATACAACAAAAAAATGGAACAATGAATTGGGTAAAATAAAAATCTCATTAGAAGATAAAGAAAAAGCAACTATTTTTTACACCGCACTCTATCATAGCTTTTTAGCACCCAACCTGTTTTCTGATTTCTACGGAAATAAATACCGAGGCAGAGATGGATTCCTACATGATTTATCTAAAGGATCTAACCAATACACCGTTTTTTCTTTGTGGGATACGTACCGTGCTGCTCATCCTTTATTTACATTGACACAGCAAAAAAGAACGGTTGATTTTATTCAAACTTTTTTACGTCAATACAAAGAAGGAAAAGACCTACCGGTTTGGGAATTGGCTGCAAATGAAACGGAATGCATGATTGGTTATCACAGTGTTTCGGTCATAGCAGATGCTTATGTTAAAGGAATTCGAGATTTTGATACCACGCTTGCTTTAGAAGCCATGGTAGCTACCGCAAAATTGGATGAATACGGCAAAAAGCACTTTGGCGAACAAGGATTTATTGCCGCGGACCAAGAACCGGAATCAGTTTCACGAACCCTAGAATATGCCTATGATGATTTTTGTATCGCTGAAATGGCCAAAAAAATGGGAAATACCCCTATTGAAGATGAATTTCGGAAACGGTCTTTCAATTTCCTAAATATGTATGATCCAAAATCAAAATTCATGCGGGCAAAACGCGGAGCACAATGGTACTCCCCTTTCGACCCTAGCGAAGTGAATTTTAACTATACGG
>CAMAQX010000262.1 GCA_945860455.1 Lishizhenia tianjinensis | reverse complement strand
AGTGAAGAAGGAGACACAATTTTAGACCCTTTTGGTGGAATTACTACTGGAAAAATAGCCAGGGGTTTAAAAAGGAAGTTTATTGGATATTCCAAAGACCCAAAAACCTATACAGAAGCCTTGAATATTGCAGGTTTAAAATAAGTTTAGATATGATTTTACCCCCATCTTCAATATTGAGGTGGGGGTGTTTTTAACAGGTGCTTCAAAAAGTAAAACCAATATTCCAGAAATTTGTAATGTTTTGATATGAAATGTATTTGGTTTTGAAAAAAATGGTTATTGTTGTTGAAAATAAAAAAATAGATGGAAGACTTTTCAGAACCAATTAAATCCTTCTATGAAGGACATAGGTTAGATAAATTGACAACAGTTGAAAAAATGTATCTCATAAAAAAGTTAATGGATGATATTGAAACAGAAGCAGGAGAAACTGCAAGAGCAGTAGAGCAATTAAATAGACCTATTTATAGAATGATAAAAGAGGGGATTTCAGATTATTTTAAAGTGATGTCTATAAATTTTCACTCACAAAATTACCAAATTAAACAATGGGAGAAACAATTAAATTCAGCATATGAATTGATTGAAAGTCAGAAGAAAAAGTCCTCCCAACAGGAAAATTAAGAGATAATGAATTACATATGAGCCCTACCTCTATATTGAAGTTTTTGGGGTGCTTCCTTTTTTCTGGGGGAAGTTTTATTAAGGTCAATCAATTATTATTAAATTGCACTAATAAATCCTTTGTGTATGTTTTTTCCAATTAAAAGACTTGAATTTGAGAGAATAAAATCAGAATATATGATGAAAAAGATGGAACAAATGATTGAAATTCAAGCAATAGAAAACCAATTCAACTATTACAGCCAGTTTTTTGAGCCAGAAATTGAATTGCAAATTTCTGATGATAATTATGTGGTGGCTCTCACCCAAATCAATCCCCAGGATAATAATCTCCAACCAGATTTTATTCAAGTTTGTGTTGGAATTTTAATGGATGATAGGTCTAATTACACTGATTTAAAAGCCAAAGCAAAGGTGTTAATTGAAAAGGAATTGTTGAATATATATCCCAAAATGTATAATTGATATGGTATATGAGAAACAAGTAAATGGAAGCATTATAGCCTTAACAAATGAGGGTCAATATTACCTTTGTGATAGTAGTTTTGACAAAATTTATCCAGTCTCTTTTCAGAATTTAAAGCATAAATTTTCAAAATTTTATATAGGCAAAAGGAATGATAAATGGGCACTAATGGATTGCCTTGGGAATATGTATTCTGATTTCCTTTATGAAAAAATAATCTGGTTTGAAGGTGATTTGTTTTTATGTTATAATGTCAGAGGATGGGTTTTTATTAACTCAAAGAGTAATAAGGTGCTTGGGGAAACTTTCCAGACTTTAATTTCACTTAAAAATGGTATAGCAACATTTCAAAATCAAAATGAATATGTCTTTGTTAATGGATATTTGGATATTTTGAACAGGGTTAAATACACAAATGAAGATGTAGAGTTTAATGGTGCAGGTTTTGCAGTAGTTCAATTTGAAGATGGAAGGAAAGGTTTATTAAAAATGAATGGAGAATGGTTTGCTGAACCTGCCATTCTCCAAACAAATTGATAATAAAATTAAAACCTATCTGAAATTCTTTTGGTTAATTCATCTTTGCCCTCATTAGATAAGTCTTGAATATAATCCATAGTTTGTTGTATGGTGGAATGTCCAAGTGCTTTTTGAAGAGAATATAAATCTATTTCTTTATCTTTTTTAGTAGCAATGAGGATTGTTCCAAATGAGTGCCTGGAATAGTGTGATGAAATTTTAGGGATGTTCAAAATTTTACACATTTCACCCAAATGAAAATTGAAAGTGGCCAATGCATTTTCAGTTTTTATATGTTGATTTTCATTTATAAATGAAAAATCCCCATTTGCTGGAATATCCTTGAAGTCCTCATTTTCTAAAATTGGAAAAATAAAATCCAGAGGTTTGTTTATTTTACAATGATTTATGATTTTGGAAATTATTTTGTAAAATTCCAAATTTAAGTTCATCTCATCTTTTATCCTATTCTCCATTTTTATCTTCACATTCTTCTTGACTAATTCAATTAAAGCATTAAAATATTTTAAATCCTCATTACTTGAAAGCAATATATCAATACTAACATCATCCTTACCTTCTCTTTTATATTGCAATTTTAAAGATTGGACATAATTTTCTCTGATTGGAATAAGTTCTGCCACAGACACAGATATTTCATTAGAAGAAAAATGCCTAATTAAAATACTATTTTCCAGATTTATAGTTAAACTTTCTTTAATGTTGTCAAAATCCTCTGGATTATCAGTTTTCCCCTTAACCATCTGTTTTGCACTAATAAAATGATTAAGTTTTAATAAATCAGTAGCATCAAGAATATCCTTGGGTAAAAATTTAGCCAAAATTAAGATAGAGTTGAAGGACACAAGGGTATTTATTTGCTTTCTGGTTTTCCTCATTATTTTTCTAAATCTTATCTCTATTTTTCCATTAAAAATAGACACCTCAAAATCACAAAATCTCAATGTGCAACTATCAGAAAACCTCAAACCATTAGCAAAAGCATTAAACAAAAAAATCTGTCTGGCATTCTCTAATTTTTTGTTCTCTAATGGTGGGCTATTAAGTATTTTTTGAAAATTATCTGGTGTTAGGATTTTCTTTTTCTTTTCCACACTTTTAATTGAAATTATTTTGTTGTAGAAGTTATTTGGAAGATTTATATCATACTTTTTCTCCAGTTTTTTAATCAATATTTTCATTATGGAAATGACAAATTTTATGTTGTTGTCTCCACCATTATCTTGATTTTTTCTAAAAGATGCAAAATGCTCAAACAACTCTGGGGTTAATGAACTTATTTGAATATCATCCTTGTTAAATTTATAAAGTATGAATTGACTAAAACTTTTAATAGAGTTGATATATCTTTTTTTTGTGCTATATTTTGCATAATCAGTATCAATAATTTTTCCACAGGTTTCTAAAAACAATAAATTAGTTTTAATTCCATCTTCCTTAAAATTTTTATTAGCCTTTAAGTCATCAATTGTTTGCTCAATTATTTTATTGTAATTCCTGTATTCACCAAATGTTGATTTTACTACTTGCCTGGTAGGGTGCCAGTATTTTGGCTCAATGGGAAGAAGGGGGATACTTTTTAGAGAAGTTTTATTATTCTCCCTTACAGAAATTCTCAAATACCCTTTTTCATCTTCTTTTTTTACTTTTTTAAGAACTACTTTTAATTTCATTTGTCTAAATTTTGTCTTGTTTTTTATGGCAAAATTAGAACAAATTTTATTAAGTTGTTTATAAACTATTGATTTTCAATCTATATTTTTTTTAAATCCATGCTCTTTGGGAAAGTCATATTCCCATTTAATTATTTTATATTACTATAAATCAATGTATTAA
>CAMAQX010000261.1 GCA_945860455.1 Lishizhenia tianjinensis | reverse complement strand
CCGCCGGTAGGAAAGGAGCTTGTGCCCACATTACAAGATTCTTTTAAAGGTAAATTTAAGATTGTAAAAATAGGATTTACTGGTCGATTTCCAACCGTGTAAATGGTGTAGTTTAATTTTGCACCACATACATTACCACCTGGATTTTTCCATGTTTTTACCTCGCCGCCTCTCAGAATTAAGGTGTTTGAGTTACTGAAAAAATCGCCATAATTGAAGTTTTCATATTGAATGCCGCTCGTGTTTATTTGGTCTGCCGCATTGGTTGCAGATGTGTTATAAAACTGATTGATAAGGCAATTCTCAACCATTGTTGCGCTTGCAAAAGTCCCAAAATTGCATAGGTTGGCAACAGACACAAAAACTGTATCTGAACAACCAATTATAGAACTGACTACACAGTAATAATTTCCGGCGCATAGATTTGTTGCTATTGAACTTGATTGATTTATTGAGGTGTTTGCTGAGTTAAACCATGCATACGTATATGGTCCAATTGAGCCTGTAACGGTAACTGTTGCAGTGCCATCACAATTACAAGTTGACCCAACAGAGACAGATAAATTAGAGGAAATAGGAGTAATTGGTTGACAATTATTATTGAATTGAGCAATAAAAACCGAGTTTAAAACATTATTTGCAACTCCAGGGGTTTGTAAATCTGAGCCACAAGAGGAAGCATCAATTGATGTTTCATTGTCTGCACATCCTTCTGCCCAGTTTGCTTGAACGATTGGATTTCCACCGTTGAAATACCATACATTATCCGCTCCCGAACCTCCAGATGCAAAAAATATTTGCGTATTCAAATTGACATCTCCATAACACATTGAGGCGACTTCGCACCCAGCCAAATTTACCAATCGAGCGCAATCACCAGTGTTAGCCATACCCATTCTCGTCCAAATTCCCCCAGCTGTCCACCCAGCTGCCGGATAAGAACATCCTACAGCTCCCGGTGTAGTAGGATTTGAATCAAACAATGTAGTATTACTAATTGGAGCAACAATTTTGCAGTTATTATCTGACATGATTAAGTCATTTGCAGGCAAATCAATGTTTGGGTCGCTATTATTATAAACTAAAATAATTGTTCCAAGTGGGACACATTGCCAAATTGAATTATAAGAAAAACGATTGCATCCAGCAGCAATTCCACCAGTACCGTGGTATCCACTGTTATCATCAATGATCCATCCGCGAATATCAACACAAGGAGGAGGACCACTTAGACAATTATAGCTAGCAACGGTATCAACAACAACAAATTCGATATATTCTTGAGAACCAGCAGGGCCATTTGAAAATTCATTGATAATGATGGTTTGAGCCAAAAGAAACTTAGTACTTAAAAGTAATAAACAGAGAAAGAAAAACTTTTTCATTGCAATCGCCTAATTTTTGTCTCAAAGGAAGCCAAACTAAAAACAGTAAATTCCGTCGGAAAGTTAGTAATAATCTTGATTCTATCAATTTTATATGAATAATTTACAATCTTTTAATGTTTTGATAAATATAAATAGCGAAATACTTGACAAGGGGGGGTGTGATGTTGTACATTTGCAATCCTTAAAAAAAGAACTTATGAGTAAAATGAAATTATCGGAATTCTTGTTTGATCTTCCAGATGAGTTAGTTGCAGAATATCCTGCTGAAAATCGCGATGAAGCAAAATTAATGGTGCTTCACCGTAAAACGGGTCAAATTGAGCACCGACTTTTCAAGGATATCATGGATTATTTTGATGAAGGGGATGTTATGATAATGAATAATACGCGTGTTTTCCCAGCTAGAATGTATGGTAATAAAGAAAAAACAGGCGCTAAAATAGAAGTATTTTTGTTACGTGAATTGAATCGAGAAAGCTTATTATGGGATGTCTTGGTTGATCCAGCTCGTAAAATAAGAATCGGAAATAAATTGTATTTCGGTGAGGATGACTCATTGGTTGCAGAGGTAATTGATAATACTACATCACGCGGAAGAACATTGCGTTTCCTTTTTGATGGCACGTACGAAGAATTTAAGCAAAAAATCACTGAATTAGGGGAAACTCCATTGCCAAAATACATCAAACGTGACGTTGAACCAAGTGACGAAGAGAGATATCAAACCATTTTCGCTAAAGAAGAGGGTGCAGTAGCAGCGCCAACCGCTGGACTTCATTTTTCTCGTGAATTATTGAAAAAATTAGAAATTAAAGGGATCAATTTTGCGGAAGTAACACTCCATATTGGTTTAGGGACGTTTAGACCTGTTGAAGTCGAAGATTTGACTAAACATAAAATGGATTCTGAGCAAGTAATAATCACCCAAAAAGCCGCTGATATTGTGAATCAGGCCAAACGAAATAGAAAAAAAGTGTGTGCGGTTGGTACAACATCTATTCGTGCATCCGAAACTTCTGTTTCAACGGATGGAATGCTTAAACCATACGATGGTTGGACAAATAAATTCATTTTTCCTCCTTATGAATTTTCAGTTGCTGATTGCATGATAACGAATTTTCATACCCCACTTTCAACTCTCTTAATGATGATTTCTGCTTTTTGTGGTCACAGTTTAATGATGGAAGGGTACAAACAAGCGATTGAGCATAAATATCGTTTTTATTCTTACGGTGATGCAATGCTAATTCTTTAGTCTACTATTCGATTTTATATCGCCTAAGTATGTTTCAACTTTGATGAAAATGAATATATTTGAGTGAAATGAGCGATAACAAACAAATGACTTTTTTAGGCCATCTCGAGGAATTGAGGTGGAGGTTGGTTCGCGCAGCGGTTGCAGTCATTGTTTTTGCAATTGTAATTTGGTCCTACCAAGAATGGATTATGGATCATATATTTCTTTCAATGAACAAGAAAGATTTCATCACCTTCGAGTTGATGTGTGATTATTTTGGCATCTGTATTGAAGAAATTCCAATCAAGATGCAAAGTATGACCATGGGAGGACAATTTTCCTATGCATTAATGATGAGTTTTATGGGAGGTATGGTTATTTCCTTTCCGTATCTCTTTTATCAATTGTGGAGTTTCGTAAAACCGGGATTAAAACTCAATGAAATTAATGCAACTAAAGGAATCGTATTCTATGTGAGTATGCTTTTTTTTCTAGGAATCATTTTCGGTTATTTTGTTGTTGCTCCAATTTCCGTTCAGTTTTTTGGTAGTTATCAAATAAGCAAACAAATAGAAAATAATTTCACCATTAGCTCTTACATGAGTACAGTGGTTTCAACGGTATTTTACTCGGGATTGTTATTTCTGCTTCCAGTTGTGTCCTATCTTTTGACTAGAATAGGAATAATAACACCCGAGTTTTTGAGGAAATATAGAAAACATGCAATTGTTGTTGTTTTAATTCTGGCAGCAATTATAACACCACCAGATGTTATTTCACAAATAATCGTTTCAATCCCGATTTTGATTTTGTACGAAGTTGGAATTATCGTTTCAGCCCGTGCAGCAAAAAAAAT
>CAMAQX010000260.1 GCA_945860455.1 Lishizhenia tianjinensis | reverse complement strand
CTTTGGTTGAATCTATGAGTGTGCATGCAGCAAGTTATGCGGGATCATTAAGTAAATCCGAAAAGGCTAAGAACATAGATTGGATAAAAGAAATAACGAGTAAACTCTCTCAAACGCAAGAAGAATCTTATAAATTCAGAAAGCAGATTGATAAATTGTTTCAGTCAGGAACAGATTTGACTTTCATCAATGATCGGACGATAGCAGCCTACAACTATTTCTTTACAATTTTCGATGAAATTCTCGGAAAATTCTATTATAGGATTGGTGAGTTAAAGCAAATAAAAAAAACGAAACAACATACAGATGAATTAGAAGAGCAATCGGAAATGCTTTTTAGTAAAATTATTGAACTGAAAAAAACGAGGGTTTTAATGGAGAAAATCAGCTTAGGGGTAGAAATCACCCAATCAATTTTCAAAATTCCAGAAATAGAAAACTACCAAATCTCCAAAATAAGCGCTGTGCAACAATTGTTGCGTCAACACAGTAAAAAATCAAAATTAATAGTGGATGTGATTGATTTTGAAACGCGCATTTTAACGAAAAAATCTACTGAAAAGAAAAGTAAACTAAGTACTATTGAAACAACGCTAGAATTCATTCTTGCGGGAATGAAGCTCGAAGAAATAGCACTATCCAGACAATTGTCAGAATCAACAATTTATAGTCACATCACCCAATTGATACGCGCTGAAAAAGTTACCCTCAATGACGTTATGAGCACAGAACGAATCAAAGAAATTAAAAACATTCTTGAACAAGTTAATGGAAATTCTTTATCTCAAATAAAAGCCCAAGTTGGTAACCAAATTTCTTGGGACGAACTCCGCATATATCAAGCCTCAACCATTATTTAATTAAAATCTGAAAGAGCAATTGCAACCTCATCTACCTCGCCATTGATTGGTGGTGAAATTTTCCTTATCAACACTTCTAATTTGGAACACGTTTCAAAAGTTGATTTAATCGTATTGTAAATACGCAAACCCACATGTTCTATTAATTTGGAGGGAATCGCCATTTCTAATTCAACAATTTGATTTACAACAACATAATCTATAGTTTGCGTTAAGTCATCATGAAGTGCCGCTTGACTAAAATCAGTTTCCAATTTAATGTCCACTTGATAATGCCCGCCAATTCTAAATTCTTCTGCTAAGCAACCATGAAATGAATAGGTTTTTATTCCTGTGATATAAATGAGCTGTTTCATTTCACCAATGATTTAATAGAGCTAAGACCAGATTTCATTCGTCCAATTACTTCCTCTTTTCCTAAAAATGATGCAATTTCGAACATGCCTGGCCCCATTCCAACTCCTGTAACCAATAAACGGAACGGCAATAAAACAGCACCAATACCAACACTTTTAGAGGCTAAGAAATCTTTAAATGCCGTTTCAATATTATGGGATGTAAATTCCTGTAGCTTCTCAATTTCAATCAGCCAATCTTTCATGTATTCAGTTGTCTCGGATTTCCATTTTTTCGATATAATTTCGGCGTCATATACTTTGGGTTGTTCCAATAAATAATTTCCTTCCGTTAAAATATCCGATACAAACGTTGCTCTTTCTTTCATTAATCGACAAATTTCAATTAACTTTTCTAGCGGTAATTCAGTTGAAGTTAATACCTGTAATTCCATCGCTAATTCAATATCCGGCGTTGTTCTAAGGTAGTGTTGTTGAAACCATTTTGTTTTATCTGCATCGAATTTAGCACCCGCCTTGGAAACTCTATCCAATGAAAATGATTCGACTAATTGTTCCAAACTAAAAATCTCTTGCGTTGTGCCCGGATTCCAACCAAGGAAAGCCAACATGTTAATAAAGGCAGCAGGATGATATCCTTTCTCGCGATAACCTGAATATAATTCTCCTTCAGACGTATGCCAATCTATTGGAAATACTGGAAAACCAAGACGATCTCCATCACGTTTGGATAATTTACCATTCCCATCTGGTCGCAATAAAAGTGGCAAATGAGCAAATTCAGGGCAATCCCAACCAAATGCTTCGTACAATAAATAGTGTAATGGCGCAGACGGAAGCCACTCCTCCCCACGAATAACATGGCTAATTTTCATTAAATAATCGTCCACCACATTTGCCAAATGGTAGGTCGGCATTCCATCACTTTTGAACAACACTTTATCATCTAGGTTATTCGTATTAACAACAACCCAACCTCGTATAATATCATTCAAACGAACATCCCTGTTTCGGGGCATTTTCATTCGAATAACATATGGTTCATTGGAATCCAACAATCGCTGTACTTCATCTGCGGGTAATGTTAATGAATTTCTCAACGAGGAACGCGTTATGCTGTTGTATTGCCAATTAGGCATTCCCATTTGTTTTGCTTGCTCCCTCACATTTTCTAATTCAGTAGCTGAATCGAAGGCATAATAGGCTTTCTCATCTTTTACCAATTGTTCTGCAAAGGGCTTGTAAAGTTCTTTCCGTTCTGATTGAACATACGGACCAAAATCTCCTCCAATTCCAGGCCCTTCGGTTGGCATAATTCCACACCATTTCATCGATTCCATAATATAATCTTGCGCTCCGGGAACAAATCGAGTTTGATCCGTATCTTCGATTCGAATAATGAATGTCCCATTATTTTTCTTGGCAAATAAATAATTGTATAATGCCGTTCTAACTCCTCCCATGTGGAGAGGGCCAGTTGGTGAAGGTGCGAATCGAACGCGAACAGGCTTGGACATGATTTTATTTTTTGCAAAGATAAAAGAAATGCCTCAAAGGTAGAGAAGTTCAGTAGGGCAAAATGGTAAAAAATCAACATTTTAAAGGGTAAAATTCCATTTGAATGATTGTCATTCAAATTATTCACCTGAAAAACAAGAAATTTGATTTTTTATTTCTATTTTTGCACCCTTGAAATATACAATTATGCTAGAAAATTTATCTTTAGATACAATTAAAAACAAGTTTCAGAACGATTCACGTTTTAAATTTGGCACACTTATTTTTGGTGGTTTATTAATTATAATGTTGGGGGCTCTGGCCTATTACCAATTTATTTGGAAGGCTAAGAACAATGAATCTAAAAATGCATATTGGAAAGGTTTAAATTACGCTGAAAAGGATTCTACAAATTTGGCAATAACAGAATTAACTAAAGCCAAAAAGAAATATGATGGTTATATTGGTGGAGAGTTGGCACAATTTGTCTTAGCACGTCAGTTTATGGCAAAAGGTGAATTCAAAAAAGCATTGAAAGAACTTGACGAAGTAAAATTAGATGATACTTTTTTATCTGCTATGCGACTAGGGTTAAGTGGCGATTGTCAATCTGAAATGAAGGATTATAAAAAAGCCATTGAAACATATCTTGAAGCTTCAGAAACGAATATTAACGATTATACTACTCCGATGTATTTGTTTAAAGCAGGTCTTCATGCTGAAAAAATTAACGATTTTAAGAAAGCAACAGAACATTATACAAAAATTAGAGATGAGTACC
>CAMAQX010000259.1 GCA_945860455.1 Lishizhenia tianjinensis | reverse complement strand
TTCAATTGAAACGGAAATGAGCTCTGCTGGGGAGCAACTCATCAGGGATAAATTGAACCGACGAAAATGAAAGGAAGGCGTACGATTATTGGACGTCTTTCTTTTTACCCATTTTCCGAGTGCTATGCCTTCAAAAACCCAAATCATGCTGCATATTCATTTGGTGTACAATAGTTCAAAGCTTCATGCGGTCTCTCTTGATTGTAATCTTCTTTCCAAGGTTGGCTTACTTCATAAACATGCTCCAACGAAAAGAATAAGTTAGCGTCAAGAATGTCTTCGCGGTAAGTTCTGTAAAATCGCTCGACAATGGCGTTCTGTTGTGGCTTTCCCTTTTGGATTTTTATCCATTCTATATCATTTTTATCTAGCCAATTTTGAAATAAGTACGAATTAAATTCCGGTCCGTTATCGGTTCTTATTCCTAAAGGCTTGCCATATTCATCAATAGTTCTTTCTAAAATTTCAATAACTTTTCTTGATGGAAGAGTGAAGTTGATACCTATTGCCAAGCATTTCCGATTGTACTGATCAATAATATTTAGTGTTCTAAACTTCTTGCCATTAGCAAGTGAATCAGACATGAAATCCATTGCCCGTTCTATGTTTGGCGACAAAGGTACTTCAATAGGATTTGCAGGATTATCAACACGTCTTTTCTTCATTCGCTTGTAGAGTGAAAAACCTTCCTTTTCGTAAACACGTCTGATTTTTGCTGCTCCCATACCTGGATGCTTCTTTTGAACTTTTACAATTACTTTTCTTCGCCCTAATCGACTAGTGCCAATTACACTTGTAATAGCTTCTTTGACTACAACATCCTTCTCTGGCATTACCTTTTTATAATACTTGTTTGTTCTTGAGCAACTAACCAACTTACACGCCTTAGCATAACTTAACTTCGGAAAAACTTCTTGAACAAAAGTTAAGCATTGCTCTTTTTGATAAGATGTTACCACTTTTTTGAGTTGATCTCTTTAAGTACTTGATTATCCAAAGACAAATCGGCAACTAACCGCTTTAATCGTGCATTTTCAGACTCAAGTTCCTTAACGCGTTGTAGATCAGATAATGTCATTCCGCCATATCGGCTCTTCCATTTGTAAAATGTTGGCTCTGATATGCCGTACTCTCGACAGATCTCACTCACCTTTTTACCCAATTCTTGGGCTTTTAGCACCTTCAAAATCTGTGCTTCTGTAAACTTTGAATTTTTCATACTGCTTTTTGCTGTTTTAAAGTTAAAACTCTATTTTTAACTTGTCGCAAAAAATCAGCCCTTTACCAAGTGATATTATTTTAGAAAGAATTCTTTTTTAAAACCAATATACCGTTTGGTGAAATTTTACTTTTATTTGTCGCAAAGTATACTGATTTTAGTAGTGAAAAAGAGTTTAGTCAATAAGATATTCCCGCTGTAAAATTTACAAAAGAATAACTTATTAATTACACTAACAAAATATTCGTTTAATGAAAACGAGCTAAATTTGGGCAAATTAATCACATGAAATTAAAATTACATTTTTTTCTTTTTTCCGTTACATTTAGTTGGTTCGTAAATTCTCAGGTTTTGGTAATGAAAAATTATGGTAACCTAACTGTTCATAATAATGGTCACATGTACGTTGGTGGTTCAGTTGAAAACACACAAAACGCAAATTTAGTTATTAACGGCGTATTTGAAATAATTGGTGACATGTCAAACACAGGCAACATACTTTCAAATAACAATAATTCGTCATCCTACGGGTCTTTTAAATTTACGGGTGGTAATACTCAAACTTTAGGTACAAATTCATCTGTTACCTTGTCAATCGACGAAATTAACCTAAATAAAACAACTGGAGAAGTAAAATTAACATCAAACATTGTTGTATCTAAGATAAGGTTAAATGGTGGAGATATTAATGCCAGCGGAAAAACTATAACGATCGGATCTTCAGTTGGCTCACCTGGCACTATTGAAATTATCAATCAGACAAGTGGTATTCATAGTGGTAAGGTTAAGAGATGGTTTGGTAATGCTACAAATTCATCCATAGAAAGTGGTGTATTCCCGCTTAAATTAGGAAATGGTGAAACAAGGAAGGCAATTGTAAATTATACTTCCGCACCAAGTGTAGGGGGAACGTTGGAGGCTTCATGGGTTAATACTCCAATGGGAACAAACGGTTTGTTGGCTACAATAACAGCAGGTGGAAATGGTTGTAGCGGGAATTATGAAATGAATGGTTCTGCTGATGGTTATTGGCAAATAGATGACGCAAATGGATTGAACGGCGGCGTTTATTCATTATACTTAGAAGGTGATAATGTTCCGGTATTTTATGATGGCTCAGCCGGTTATAACTTTGAAGATGCCTGTCAAGTTACCGCTGTCAAAAGACAAGGAAATAATCCTTGGGGTATATCTGGGATACATGTTTCTAATACAGGAACTGCCTCAAGTCCAAAGATTAGTATATCGGGGGCACAAGGTTGGAGCAATTGGGGCTTTGCTGGACAAACTACATCTCCATTGCCAGTTGAGTTGATTTCTTTTAGTGGCGAATGTTTAGAAGATGCCATTAATTTAAATTGGACAACTTTATCTGAGCATAACTCATCTCATTTTGATATTGAGAAATCAGAGGATGGTGAAGATTGGATTAAAATTGCAACTGTTGAAGCCGCAGGAAATAGTAATTCGACAATCAATTATTCAATTCAGGATAATAGAAAATCAATACAGCCGAATCTATATTATCGATTAAATCAAGTTGATGTCGATGGTCAAAATGAAGTGTTTGGTCCAATTTCAATTTCTTGTGAATCAAACCTCGTAATAAATTCTGATATAAGTTTGTTTCCAAATCCAAACAATGGGGATTTTCAAGTGATTATGAAGTCCAATCAAGATGATAAGGAAATAACAATGGTTTTAACTGATACTTACGGAAGAAAAGTTTTTTCAATGAATAATATACTTCAAGGTGGAATTAATCTTTATTCTTTTAACAATCACAACCTTGATTCTGGTGTATACTACTTTTATGTTCTATTAAATGGAGTCTCAATTAATTCAACGCGTTTGATAGTAAATTGAATAAAATAAATCAAAACCCAATGAAATCTTTTTTGTTTTGTTTTATTTTAATATTACTGTCTAACTTTTTTTTTACACAAGTAAAAGTTGGTGATAACCCAACTAACATAAATGGTTCTGCCGCACTTGAGATTGAGAGTTCATCACAAGGTTTTCTACCCCCTAGAATTACCACTAATCAAAGAGACGCTATTTCTAATCCCTCTGTAGGCCTTCTTATTTACAACACAACAACGAATTGCATGGAGTACTTCAGACCTTCTGGTTGGTATTCAATGTGTCCAAGATTAGCGACTTTAACTACAGTAACAGCAAGTTCAATAACGGGAGTTTCTGCATCTTCAGGTGGTCAAATTACAGATGATGGTGGTGCAACAATAACTTCACGAGGTGTTTGTTGGTCAATGACTCC
>CAMAQX010000258.1 GCA_945860455.1 Lishizhenia tianjinensis | reverse complement strand
GGTTGTGTTTAGCGGAATGTTAGTTGCCACTATTTTAGGAGTTTTAATTGTTCCTGGATTGTATATTATGATAGAAAAAACAGGAAGTAAGAAAAAGGAATTAACCGAAGATAAAAAGAATACAGAATCTAATTTGTCAAGCCATGAGTAAGCGTTATAAAATAATTATTGTTCTCTTGATTTTTAGTTTACTTCCAATTAGTTGTAAAGTTGGACCAAAATATACTCGTCCAAAAGTGGAGAATAGTCCAACTAGTTTTGCAAATCAAGGTACTGATGCAAATATCAACGATTCTATAGCAAATGTAAAATGGTTTGATATTTTTGATGATCCGATTTTAAAAGATTTAATTCAAAAAGGACTTGATAATAATTATGATTTAAAAATTGCATTGGCCAGAATAGAACAATCTAAAGCTGTTCTTGGAATAACAAAAGCAGATTTGTTGCCTAATATTGGTTATGCGGGTCAAATAAATAGTAAACAAACAATTGCTTATCCAACGAGTTTGGGAGCTAGCATGTCTTGGGAGCTTGATTTTTGGGGTAAAATCCGCCATGAAAAAAGAGCTTTGAGAAATGAATTATTGGCCTCAGATGAAGCTAGAAAAGTTATTGTATCTAGTTTGGTAGCAGAAATAGCATCAACGTATTTCCAGTTAAGAGATTTTGATAATCGATTGATCATTACCCAAAAAACAATTGAATCCAGAAAAAAATCAGACGAAATTATTGGGCAACGCTTCAAAAAAGGCTATGTTTCTCAATTGGATAAAGTGCAAGTAGAACAACAAGTCGCAATAGCTGAACGTACTTTGCAACAAGTTATAAGAGCTATCACAATTTTAGAAAATTCGTTAAATATTTTAACTGGACAAATGCCAGGCCCTATTCCACGTGGCAAATGGAATTATGAACAAACCGTCGCTAAGCAAATACCGGTAGCTTTGCCATCTACATTATTGGAAAACAGGCCCGATGTAAAACGTTCAGAATTAGATTATATAGCAGCCAATGAACGTATCGGTGTGGCTCAAGCTATGCGTTTTCCTTCATTTAATATCACTGCTATTGCGGGATTTGCAAGTTCCGATATTTCTAAAGTTTTCGATAGCGGCTCTTATAGTCAAAATGTAGGCGGAGGTGTTTTCGGTCCTTTATTTAATTTTGGAAAAAACAAACAACGAGTAGTTTTGAAACAGCAAATAGCTGAAGAATCTAAATTAAAATATCAAAAATCAATTTTAAATGCGGTAGCCGAAGTTGAAAATGCATTGGTTTCTGTTGAAACATACAATAAAGAATGGGAAGCATCCTTCAAACAAACCGAAGCTGCTCGAACCTATTTAAAATTATCGCAGGCTCGTTATGACAATGGTTATGTTTCTTACTTAGAAGTTTTAGATGCCGAACGTTCGTTGTTTGATTCTGAATTAAATATTTCTCGGTTATCACAAGAGAAATTATCTGCTGTAATGCAGTTGTATAAATCTTTAGGCGGAGGTTGGTAAATTAAAAATTTAGCAAAATTCGTTTTAGGCCTCTTTTAAATTCTAAGCAATCATCTCTTCCGGACTTTTTTTGAATATACCGCAGTAAATGCTAAATGATCTATTTATTTGCTATTAGCATTGCATTTCCTTGATGACACACCAAGTATTTAACTCTTTAAAAAACATAAAATTTTAACTTTCAATGTTTTATGTTGAAATAACAGTAAAAACAGTTCTGTTAAATTGCCAAAAATGGTGTCTTTAAGCGCAAAAATCGGCAATACGTGAGGTACAATAAAACCAGATTTACAACAAAATTTATTCAAAACTAGATTAACCGGCGGCTTTTACGGCTAAAGTTAAAATTTAAAACTACGATTATATCAAAGAGCAAATTGCTTTTTGGCTGATTAAACATTTCAACTTTTCTAATCAAAAGCGTCTTTTTTGTAACTGTTGAAATTGAAAATGGCTTTTTTTTATGGGTTGACTAATGACGGAAATTGAATTGGATTTACTACTCAAAAAAATCTGTAAAATACACTTTCACAAGCTCAACCAAAAACTCAGATACAAAAAGCATTTTTTTTAAACTCTTCTTTACAATTGTTAAACTGTTGGTTTAAAACACGTTTTTTATCAATTAATGTTTCATTTTTGTAAAAAATACGCCTTAAAATTTAATTTATAACAAACCAATTAATTACATTTGATTTGTGATTTTTTTAACTTAGGAATAAGATGAGTAACGTTTTACTTTTTAATTTTAACAAACAGGAGAATAGCAATTGTTTATTGTTGTTCTTCGTTATTTTGTTATTATCCAAAATTAATGCTACTACTTTTTATGTAAACGATAATTCAACGAAAGATTACCCCTGCACCATGGTTATTGGTAATGATTCTGATGAAAGTAATTCTTAAAGCTCGTTTTGTCATAATACTATAAGATGATTGTAAAAACTAATTTCACCCAACGGGTTAAGTTAATAACATATGTATAGATTTTTATTTTTATTGTTTTCTAGTTTTTTAACCCTGGTGGCAGCAGCACAGCCGGGGAATGATGATCCGTGCAATGCTATACCATTAACTGTGGGAACCACTTGTAATTATGCACAGTACACCAATGCTTCAGCTACTGCATCTAGTGGAATACTTGCTCCCGGATGTGCCTTATATTCTGGAGGCGATGTATGGTTTAGTGTTGTTGTTCCCGCTAGTGGAGGAATAATTATTGATACAGATGAAGGCACCATAACCGATGGAGGAATGGCTATATATTCGGGTCCCAATTGTAACAATCTTAACACGCTTATTGTATGTGATGATGATGGTAGTAGCAATGGATTTATGCCTTCAATCAGTCAGACGGGATTAACACCAGGAGCAACTGTTTATATTAGAGTTTGGGAATATGGGAACGATAACAATGGAACCTTTTCTATATGTGTAAAAGCAAGTATTCCTTGTACTGCATCAAGTAGTAATAGTTCATGCGCAGCAGCTGATCCTTTTTGCACCGGAGTATCAAGTGATTTTTGCAATACAACAAACGTACCTTCTATTGGACAAGGTTTGTTTAGTACAAGTGCCGGATACAACCCAATTTATGGTTGTTTGGGTTCTAGTCCAAATCCTGCATTCTATTTCATGAATATTGCCACTACAGGGCCTATTGTATTCAATATTTCACAACAGACAAATGCAGGAGTGGGCATAGATGTAGACTATGTAGTTTGGGGTCCATTTGCTAGTCAAGCAGCTATGTGTAGCGGTCTTGCTGCAAACAACATTGTAAGTTGTAGTTATTCTTTAGCTTCAGTGGAAACCGCGTCTATACCAAATGCGCAAGCAGGGCAATGGTATATGGTGTTGATAACTAATTTTTCCAATCAGCCAGGGGTAATCAACTTTTCTCAAACAAATGCCAGTACACCTGGATCAGGAACAACAAACTGCAATATTATGACAGCTGTTCCTGGTTTGTGTTCAGGAGGAAATTTTACACT
>CAMAQX010000257.1 GCA_945860455.1 Lishizhenia tianjinensis | reverse complement strand
GCTGAGTTTTTACATGAAAACCCGAAGGCAAAATGTAAAACCTTGTTTGCAACGCATTATCATGAATTGAATGAAATGACCAAACAATATGCACGTATTAAAAACTATACGGTAGCCATAAAAGAGGTCGGAAAACGCATTCTTTTTCTTCGAAAGTTAATAGAGGGGGGCAGTGAACATTCTTTTGGGATTCATGTTGCTCGAATTGCAGGAATGCCACCAATTGTGGTAAAACGTGCTGAGGAAGTGTTACGCGAACTAGAAGCCACGCATCAGCAAGTTGGAAATCATAATGATGCAGTAAAATCAGCAAAGCCAGATACGGCCAATATGCAGTTGAGTTTCTTTCAATTAAACGATCCAGTATTAGAACAAATCCATGAAGAATTGATCCTGATAGACATCAATACATTAACTCCGGTGGAGGCCTTGATGAAATTACACGAAATCAAGAAATTGACAGGGGGGTAATTGCTAAAGTTTCTTTATTGGAAATAATCCACATTTATTGAAAGCCCAATTCGCAAAGGAAATACACCAACGGTTTCATTCTTTTTAAATAATGAAGTCAATTGATATCCTGCAAAAAGGCCTACATAACTATAGCCTGCACGAATCGTTCCTTCCAAATTGAAACGCGTTAAATTATAGCTGGAATAAGTATAATGAGTGAAATTATCCCCATTTCCGTCTGTTCCTTTTTGAACTAAATAGGAAGAAAACCTCCAATAGCCAATGACTCCAGCGCTCACATAAAAATTCTTTTTGGTATCTTTTTTTGTTGCAAATTCCAGTAAAAGCGGGAGGCTAATATAATGACTTGTGAGTTTGTTTGTTTTTAGGTTACTCAAGCCATCGATGGCATAAACAGAATCCGAGGAGTGTACTAATTGGTAGTTTGTCTGCAAACCAATCCCTTTGATGGAATAACCTAAGCCGGTTGTAATTCCAAGATATTGTTTAAAGAGTGGAAACTTGTATTCAGCAAAATTGTAGTTAAAATTCCACGATTTTCCGGTTTTATTTTCCCAATATCGATGTTGGTCAAACGTGGTGGCACCACTTGAGCTTAATAGTTGAATCATACCGAATTCAAACCCCGCCCAATTTGGTTCGTACAGTTTATCCTCTTCATCGTCTTCTGAAACTTCTGAATTTGCAAAATTTATGGGTAAAAGGCATTGTAATTTAGTGGTGTCCCCGGCAACAGTTCCCGGAATCCATTTAGGCATTAGTTCAATTACACGTTTTGCTTCATTCACAAATGCATCACAATCGGCATTGTTTGCTTCAAGTTCAATATTTGTTATCGTTCCATCTTTTTCAACCATAAATTTCATGAACACCCTTCCGCTTGCCTGCATGTCTATGCAGATTTTAGGAAATTCCAGATTATCAACTAAAAATTGATTGAGAGCTTTTTCTCCTCCAGGAAATTGAGCGTCTGAATTTCCTTCTTGAGTAAAAATAAACGTAGAAATCACCAAAAAAGCAAGACTAAAACAATATTTCATAAACTAAATTTAATATGCAAATGTACTGATTTTGAGTATAAATCTCATATATCATTCATACCTTTGAGGACCATGAAAAATGCAAAGAAAACAGCTTATAAAACCATATTCTGGAGCATTGTTTCAAGTGTTTTACTTTCTTTAATTAAAGGGTTTTCCGGAACTATTGGGCATTCAGACGCATTAATTGCCGATGCAATTGAATCTGCAACGGATGTGCTAGCCTCCTTTTTAGTGCTATTTGGGATTTATTATTCCACGAAACCTCCAGATGACGATCATCCATATGGTCATGGAAAAGCAGAGGCCCTTGTCACATTTGGTGTTGTTGGGTTTTTACTAATATCAGCCACATTAATCGCTTATAATGGAATTCAGCATTTATCTGTAGAACAAGAACAACCTGAGTTATTTACGGTTTTTGTGTTAATTGGAATTATTCTTTGGAAAGAATTATCGTATCGTTATGTATTATCAAAAGGAAAAAAGATAAATTCTTTATCTCTTCAAGCCGATGCATGGCACCATAGAAGTGACGCAATCTCTTCATTGATTGCTTTAACTGGTGTTTCTTTAGCTTTAGTTTTTGGCCCGGCCTTTTCCAAGGCTGACGATTGGGCAGCTATTGCGGCATCATTATTTATCGTTTACAATGCCTTTGTAATTTTTCGACCGGCTTTGGGTGAAATATTGGACGAGCATAACCACCATGAATTAATTGATAAAATTAAACGAATGGAAACTCACGTTGCAGGAGTGGAGGGCGTTGAAAAGTGTTTAGTAAGAAAAACAGGAATGACTTATTTTGTTGATTTACACTTGGAAGTAAAAGGTTCAATTTCCGTCAGTGAGGGGCATAAAATCGCGCACGATTTTAAAGATTATTTATTACAACAACTACCTGAAATTCGTGATGTTTTAATTCATATTGAACCATCTAATAATTTAAAACAAATCATTTCTATCAAGCAACCAACAAATCATTCAAGCGTCTAAAATCAATTATGAAAGTAGAAATTTATTTTTTGCAAAAATGGGTGTTGATAAAATATACTAAATGCGTTTTTTAACAAAGAAATCAATTTTATTTTTATACCTTTCATTAAAGACCATATAAACGGATGAATATCAAGCAATTTACTATACTACTTTTTACTTTTTTTACGGGCAATGTGTTTGCTCAAAACGCCAATTTTCAAGCGGTAGACTCAACCCAGTGCCCAGGAAGTTTATATATTCTAGCCGCTATTAATACCACCTATCCGTCTGCTTCATATACTTGGCAAATAACAAGCCCAACGGGAGTTGTAAGCAACTACTCTGGAAATGATACTATTGGTATTGTTCTAACGTCAGTAGGATTGTACGATGTAAAATTAACGGTTACTTCAGGAGGTAGTGCCAGCATAACTAAGCTTGACTATCTTACTGTTTATGCCAAACCAACCATCATTTATAGCGTCACCCCCACAACAGGTTGTTCTCCTATGAATGTGGTTTTTAATGGGTCCTGTGCTGCAGGTAGCGGGTCAATTGTTTCTTATTCAATCAATACGGCAAATGGTTTTATTTCTTCAGCAGAAGATTTTTCTTACACCTATTCAAATTCCACTGCAGGAAATTTAATTTTTAAGCCAAAGGCAACTATTACCAATTCTGTGGGTTGTTTTGACACCTTAACTATTGCAACTATTACTGTAAAGCCTTCTCCAAGCCTGTCAAGCCCAATAAACCCTAATGCCGTTTGTAGCGGTAGTACTTTTAATTATACACCAACAAGTTCTACAGCCGGATGTACTTTTAGTTGGTCGCGTCCAGCAATCCCAAATATTAGCCCTAATACCGGATCTGGCATGGGAAATATTAGTGAGACATTGACGAATAGTACAAGTTCAAATATTTTAGTTTCTTATCAAGTTACCACAACGGCACCAAATGGTTGTTCAACTATACAAACGGTTCTTTTAACAGTTCGTGCATTACCCACTATTACGGTCGATTCTCCCAGTCTAATAGTTTGTAATGGTTCTTCAG
>CAMAQX010000256.1 GCA_945860455.1 Lishizhenia tianjinensis | reverse complement strand
CCAGATTTTGTTACGGGTGGATTCTTTAATGTAATTCAACCAGGTATTAACATCGATAATCTTTCGGGTGTGTTAAATCCAATCGGCTCTATTCCTGGAACGTATGAACTAACCTATACAGCTCAAGTTTGCGGTGTTTTTATTCCTGATACACATATTGTTTTAATTAGACCGCTTCCTGCATTAATTGAGTTTTCAGGAGGTGATTATAATTGTTCAGCTTATCAGTTTAATTCCTTGAATTTATTGGTCTCAGGAAGTCCTAGTTTTTCGGTGAATTACTCATTAAATGGTGTTTCACAAGAATTGACAAGTGTTTCCACTACTTTGATAGCTTTAAGCAATTCTCCAGGTGTCTACGTGTTAGATTCTTTAAGTGATGCTTTTTGTACGAATATAATTAGCGGTACACAAACCATTTCAATAGCTGATGCGCCCATCACACCTGAAATTCTAGGCGATAGTAACTACTGTTTGAATTCAACTATTCAACCCCTTTCTATCGTTAATGTTACAACCGGAATTCGGTGGTATTCCAATTCAGCTTTAACCAATTACCTTGGTGATAACAGCGAATTATTACCTAGTAATCAAACCACTCAAACGTATTATGCTACACAGACCATAAATAATTGCGAAAGTTTACCGGATTCGTTTACGGTTTACATAAAAACGTGCAACATAGATATCCCAACTGCTTTTACGCCTAATAATGATGGAACTAATGATGTTTGGAATATAACTGGATTAGATACTCAATTTCCGAAAAATACCGTCAAGGTATTTAATCGTTGGGGTGAATTGTTATTTGAATCTTTACCAGGAACGTATTCTAGTAAACCGTGGGATGGCACATACAAAAGTTTGATGCTACCCGTCTCCAGTTATTATTTCGTCATAGACTTAACCGATGACGGCACTATGGATCCATTGAACGGAATTGTATCAATCATATTAAAAAAATAATCATGAAAAAGATACTTTTTGCGGGTTTAGTTTTAGTTGGAATAAATTCATTTACTCAGCAATTACCCCAATTCACTCAATTCATCAATAATACAACATTATTTAATCCTTCCATGATGGGAATGGAAAATGACGCATTAATTTCTGTTGGAGGAAGATGGCAAATGTTAGGTTTTGGATCCGAACCTCGAACAGCATTTATTAGCGGACAAACACGAATTAGTAATAAATCAAAAAGGTTATTAAATCCATCTTTGAGAATTAGTATGGATAACACCGAAAACGATAGTGTTAAACAATCAAGATTTAGCCATTATGCAGGTGGACAATTACTTTTTGATTCATACGGCGCATTTAATCGAACGAGCCTAAATGGATTGTACAGCATGAGTATTGATTTGAACCCAGATTGGAAATTATTGGCTGGGCTAAAATTTGCTTATTCCAATTTTGGTTTTGACATGACGAAAGCACAAGTTGCACAAAATACAGATATAGATCAAGAATATGATTCTTATATAGCGAACGGAAGTAACCGAAATTCGTTTGATTTAAGTGCGGGATTTACCTTAGTTAGTAAAAACTATTTTATTGGATTTGCAGCTAATCAATTCACAAAAACTTCGTTGGATTTGAACACATCGAATAGTTATTTCGATCAACGCTTACATTGGAATTTAATAACGGGCTATACGTATCCTATTCCAGGAATTGCTGATTTTCAAGGTGTTATATTAATGAAAAAAATGGCTCCTACCCCATTATCAATCGAACTGGCCCTAAAAGCTGTTTTACCGAATCAACTTTGGTTGGGAATACATTTCAGAAATAGAGCTTCTGTTGGAATTATGGCAGGTTTTATCATTGACAATAAATTCCAATTGGGTTATTCATTAGATTTAAATACGAATCGCCTGATTTCACTCACAAATGGAGGACATGAATTAATTTTAAGCTATCGATTTGGGAACTAAATTAGTTTTGTTTTTTAGTTATCTAATCGTTTTTAATGTTCCATTTTTTGGACAATACCCGCAATTTTCAGAACCTATTCGAATTCGATTAGATCATACAGAAGAATCAGCCCCAATTTATGATGAAATTAATCAACAATTATATTTTGTTCGCACTTTTATCGACAATTCCGGCATTAAGAAGTATAATCAGGACAGCTGGAAAGGGAATTTTAATAATCAATCGAAAACACTTGAAAAGTTAGTTCCATTAGAGGGTGTTAATGACCTAGATAACAATATTTTATGTGGTTTAAGTTCTGATGGAAAACGAATGTATTTCTTCCATTCAAAAGGTATTTACGGTAAAAATGCAGGATTGTTTGTGTATGATCGAATAAACGGTAAACTGAAAAATAAGAAAAAAATAGTTGTTCCTGGATTGGACATAAGTGCAGCCAATACGATTGGATTTTTCATGCACCCCGATGAAACGTCTCTTTTGATATCATATCAAGGTCAGGAATCCATTGGGATGGAGGATTTATATTTGTCAAAGCTCGAAAATGGAAAATGGATATCCCCCCTGCATTTAGGAAATTCTATAAATTCAAGCGGATTCGAAATCAGTCCATATTTGACCAAGCAAAAAGACACTCTTATCTTTGCTACAAATGGCAGAACGGATTCCTATGGCGGGTCCGATATTTATTATTCGTGTTTATCAAAATCCGGGGAATGGACTACTCCAGTTAATCTAGGACCAACTATTAATACCGTTCATTTTGAAGCCTATTTGATTCAGGTAGAGAAGGGATTATTATGGTCATCTAACAAAAATGGAAATTATACAGATTTTTATTTCAGTCAATTAGTACCAAGTGAACCCCTTCAAATTCAATACACTAAAAAGGACGTTTCTACTTTTCAAGGATTTGATGGAGAAATTGCGTTGAAAATTCAATCAGGAAATCCACCCTACAAGTATCAATGGTCGACGGGAGGTAATTCTAAAGACTTATTTCAGTTACGAGCCGGAGAATACTCGGTTCAAGTTACCGATTCCAAAGAACAAAAGATTCAATTAAGAATCCAAATTAGTCAACCACAACTGCCTTTGGATAGTGTTTTTCATTTCCCAGAAATTCAATATAAACAGGATTCTTGGGAATTTGTAAATGATAGTACGTGCTCGTCGTATGATTCACTAAATCAAATATTTAATACTCTGCAAAAATATCCTTGTTTGGTGTTGAAATTAATTTCTCACACAGATGCTCGTGGTGAAAAAAGTCGCAATTTAGTTTTATCTCAAAATCGTTCTCGGGCTTGTTATCGTTACTTGGTACTAGAAAAAGGGATTGATCCAAGACGAATTATTCCAGTTGGACTTGGTGAAACCTCCCCAGCCTCATATTTGGATTCATCAACGGGCAAAGAAGTTCTTTTATCAGCAGAATATTTATCTCGATTTGATGATAATTCTATTGTTATTAGCCGGTTAAATCAACTAAATCGAAGGACGGTAGGAGTAATTGATCGAATGAATTTTTCTAATAACGATCCAAAAGCACCAGAAAGTTATCTGTTATTTATTTACCAATCGAGTAATTGAAGCTATTTTAGATTTTT
>CAMAQX010000255.1 GCA_945860455.1 Lishizhenia tianjinensis | reverse complement strand
AGTTGAAGGTTGAGTAGGTTGCGTACCTGTCACATCCCATTGACATGTTGTTGTATTGAATGTTGCAGTTTCGTAACAAGCAGTTATAGGTTGGGTTGGGTTTTGTCCATTATAAAGAGCTACTATTTCACAAGGAGACAGAGCCCGATTCCAAAAGCCAATATCATCTAATAAACCATTAGTGTACTCAAGTATGCCGCCTGGATCTTTACCAAAGAAAATTGACTGATTGGAAGAATTAAAATTGTTTGATATGCTATCCATTAAAACCCCATTAGAGTATGTCTTTTGTATATTATTTACGAATGTTATAACTAGATTATTCCAAGCGAATTCATTGTGATAAATGTCCGTTAATGCAACTGAAGCTGAGTCCAGTGAAATTTTCTTTAATTGCAAAGAATATGAAGCAGGCTTTTCAATGGTTGCAAACCAAAAATTACTGCCAATTTGCTCCCATTGATTTATTTTGTACCAAAGAGATATCGAAAAGCTGTTTAAATTTTGAAGATTGGAGTTGTTTAAAACTTCAATGAAATCGTTGATGCCATCAAAAGTGTATGCTTTATTTGAATTCCCGAACCTATCACTTGTTAAAGTTGCACCATTAACAGTTCCATTATTTCCATTACCACTTTCATCATTAGCATTTCCGTTAAACGGCCACCAACCAACTAATCCATTTGTTGGAACATAGTTAGGAACTTGCGCCATACTTGCGGTTGTAAAACCAAACGCTGTAACCACTGAAAATAGTAAACTTCTTTTTTTCATCTATTTATTTTTTTATTGTTTAACATTTAGACAATTTTTATCAAGCTTGCCTTTAACGGTTTGCAGCTACAAGAAGTTGGCGATTTTTACCACAAATGTTCATACGAAGAACGAATGTTTGATTGACCACAAAACTGTCATACGAAGCACTGAACCGCCAATTTCTTGTAGGTGCTGTTATAGCACGTTAATTGCAATTGTTTTTTAATGTCGATATTGTATTATTCAATTCATCAACTCCATAATTTAAATTCTTGATGCCTTGATTTAGATAGTCTTTAGCATTTTGAAGATATGTATTTATGTCATCAATATTGTCTGAATATGATGCGCTTGATAGTTCTGACATTGCACTAGAGAATTTTCGCTTCGCAGTATAGAAGTATTCCTCTGCGTCTTCAGCTTCGTCAGATGCATTACTGCAAAAGCTATCTGCATCTCCCTCTGCATCATCAGCTTCATCTTCTGCATACCCAGCATATCTTTTTGCTGAACTAGCTTCTGACTCAGCCGAACTAGCATAAGATTTTATATTACTTACACCTTTGGTGTTATAACAGTCATTGATATACGAAAGCGCATTTTTGGCTTTTTTAATTGCTGTTTCGTAATTTTCATAGGAATCATCAATTTCGTCCATGACATCTTGCTTAGTCTGTCCATATGTATTGAGACAGCAAAAAATAGAGATAATTAAAATCGTTGTTTTCATGTTGTTTTATTTAATGTGCTATAACTACTGTATTTACGCATTGCGTCTATTTCCATTATAATTTTTGATCTTCTTATTTTGTTATTAATCTGAAAATCATAAATATATCCGTTTTAATTCGGCTTTCATTGGAATCCTCAAAATAGAAAAAAAGCGTTGCAAATAAAATCAATTCTGTTACACAAATATACTATGTATATTACTCGGTATTTCTGTGCAAGAATTTTTTTCTGATAAGCATTAATTCGGCATGCTAAATTTTCATGTCTGCCCAAAAACATGAAGTCCAATCGTGAAAGTTTTATTTTCCAAATTCAAATCAAAACCAAAATCCTTCGTATCTTTGTACCGTCTCTAAGGGGTGCCCGTTAAACGGCTGAGATTATACCCATTGAACCTGATTAGGATAATGCCTACGAAGGGAAGATGACTGTGCTAATGTATTGTTTAATCACCAAGAATTAGCCCCTTGTTCTTGTTTAATTTTGTATAAAATGAAAACAAGATCTATTTTTTTATCCGTTTTTTTATGCGCTCTTTCGTTCCACTTTTTTAGTCAATCCAAAATTTTTGGCATTGTCGCCGATGAGTCTGGGCTTCCTCTTTCTGCTGTGAAAGTCAGTATTGATCGACCAAATTATAGCTTATCAGAATACTACACATTTACAGATAGAAAAGGAAAATATAACTGGTCTTTTGATGAATTGAAGGTCTCCGAATTCATTCAGGTAACTTTCGAAAAGATTGGTTTTGAACCTTATTCAATGCGCTTATCTAAAACAGATGCAACTATCCAACAAGATGTAAAACTCAAACGCGACACCAAACTACTGGAAGAATTTCAGGTAATGGGAACGCGTACCGATGAATTGTCAACCAGCACCTTAAAAATCAAGAAAAGCAATTTATTAGAAAAAAATAATTTTGGAAAAGATTTGCCCCTTCTCTTAGAATCAACCCCATCAGTGGTAACAACTTCTGATGCCGGTACCGGAGTGGGTTACACGGGAATTCGCATTCGGGGAGTGGATGCTTCTCGGATCAATGTTACCATTAACGGAATACCGGTCAATGATCCTGAATCGCACGATGTATATTGGGTAAATATGCCGGATCTAACCTCATCGATTAGCAACATGGAAATTCAACGCGGAATCGGTACTTCTACCAATGGCGCTGCGGCTTTTGGAGCAAATTTGAATATCAAAACAGATGATATTTCTGCAAATTCATACGGGGTGTTGGATAATGCGTATGGATCATTTAATACGTTTAAAAACACCATTAAAGCTGGAACAGGATTAATAAATGGTAAGTTTTCGATGGATGTACGGTTGTCGCAAATTCTATCGGATGGATACATCGATCGAGCTAACTCCAATTTGAAATCTTATTTTCTCTCGGGAGCCTTTGTAGGGAAAAAATCGGTAGTGAAAGCAGTTGCTTTTTCCGGAAAAGAAATTACATTTCAATCGTGGTATGGAACTCCGGAAAGTAGACTTAGTGGAAATGTGGATGAAATGAATGCCTATGCTGATCGCAATTATTTGTCGGATGAAGAACGATCAAACTTGCTAAATTCGGGTCGAACCTACAATTATTACACGTACAAAAATCAGGAAGATAATTACAAGCAAGACAATTATCAGTTGCATGTTACGCATCGATTTAATCCAAAATTAGTACTAAATGTAGCAGGCCATTACACCCACGGGCAAGGATACTACGAAGAATACAGAAAAGGAGATGATCTAAGCGCATATGGAATGGATACCGTTTTTACGGGCAATGATACTATCACACAAACGGATTTAATTCGTCGTCGTTGGTTGAATAATGATTTTGTAGGAAGCGTATATTCGTTAACGTTTTCAGATAAAGATTTTCAGTTAATTTTTGGTGGTTCAGCCAATACGTATATTGGCCGTCATTTTGGAGAAGTAATTTGGGCGCGTTTTGCCTCGAATGGCGAATTAGGAGATCGTTATTACGATGAGATAGGTCGAAAATCTGAACTTAGTAACTACTTGAAAGCGTCTTACAAATGGAAGAAATTCAACTTTTTAGGAGATTTGCAATACCGCCATATTGACTAT
>CAMAQX010000254.1 GCA_945860455.1 Lishizhenia tianjinensis | reverse complement strand
GTTTTTAACGTGTTTATTGCTATGGATGGCCGCGTTTCTTCAATAGGAGATTTGATTGTTCAATTTGTTTGCCATGCCTATGTTGATACACAACAAACGGTGAGTAATCCAAAATCTATTTCTGCATCACATTTCAATGAAACCTTTAGCCGAATAGCCATTGAATCTGCCACGTCGTTATTGTATGTTCAGGAACCTACAAGAAACCGTATTGAAAAAAACCTCAAACCATTTGCCCAAAAAACGGGAAATAGTTGGGTGCTGAATGTGTTGAAATAAAAAGGAGTGATCTGTTATTTAATGGAATCGGATAATTGTTTTCCATTAGTATCACCAGATTTATTTTCTTTTTTGGCTTTTGTGCTAGCTGGATTTTTAGCACTTCCACTATCCGTTATTGCGTGTTTGATGATTCGTTGTCGTTGCGTATGGGAAAGTGTATTGGCAGAAAAAACATTATGGAAGAAGATTACATCGTCTATGCCTTCCGATTTGATGAGGTTCAATAATCCCTTGTTGAAATAACGGTAATCTACCACATGCACGGTCTCGTAATTATTCACCAAAAAAGTAGCAAATGGATTGCCAAATGAGTTTTTTATCAAAAGAACACTTCGACCATTTTTCACGGATGTTTTAATTTTCATGTGTGGTATATCACCGCCTAAAAATACACCATATGAATTTCCTCCGGCCGCATATTCTGCAAATATGTTTGTTTCTGTTGTCACCGGTGGAATGAAGTATTCAACGGAGTCTTTGTTGTTTTTGATGGATTCATCTTTGGTTAAATTATACAGCGTTCCCAAAAAGTTCTTTTTCACTTTTTTAGTCATTTTTGACAAGGGAGTGGGTTTGAGTCCTGCTGCCTGACAAAAAGCAGTATACGCATAATACGCTCCTAATCCCGTCCAGTGGTGGTCCGATGCAAAATAGATATATTCATCTTGGTGTTGCACCAAGGCTTCTTTGGCGCGCACATTGATTACTCCAGATTCAGAAAAAGAATAGGCGTCATCGATATTGGCAAATTCTTTATTCCGTAAATAGTCATATTCTTTCACAAAGACAAAGGAGCTACCGGTGGGGACTACGCAATTGAAAACGCGCACTTCGGAAGGGAGTAATTTGCGGTATTCATTCACCACCTCGGTATAGCTTTTCACCGAAGATTTGTTGCCTCCAAATACCTGAAACGCACGTCCACCAATGATTAATAATCCATGTGATGCGGACGACTCAGCATTTACTAAATAGTCAACATCGCGTGCCGCTTTATCTAAATCAATTTTCTTTTCGTCAATTTTTCGTGCTCCTTCTTTTACAATCAGTCGAGCATTGTTGGCAGCTTTCATTCCTTTTCCCTCGTTCATTAAAAAAGCCAATTCAACCAATGAACTTCTAAACGGAAAATGATCATCAATATACTTTTGGTATTGATGCATCAACGAGCCATCCAATAAACTAGCAAGGTGTATACCGGGCCAAGTAGTAAGTTTTCGTTTTTCCGATTCAGAAATTTCCTTTTTTTCTGAAAAGATAAACAACACGGATCCACCGATTAATATACCAGAAAAGGCGATTGCATGTATGATTTTAAGTGCTTTCATTAAAAACGGAAATATAAAAATGGGTTGTAGGTACTGCCCACCAAAAAGGAAGTGCAAATTAATAACACACCAATATGAAGAATGATTTTTCCTGAAAGGAGTACAGGATGTGTTGATAGGGAACTTAATCTTTGATTCACAAAACCGAACTCATTCCACGGAATGCAAAACATAATGACCAAGCCAAACCAAAAGATGTTCTGTTTTAAATCAAATAAAAAGGAAACCGATTCATTGGGGGCGAAATTCACCAAGGCTACACAGAATTCACCAAATTTGGAGAGATCTTCAAAATAGAACAATGACCATCCAAACACCACTAAAATTAAGGTTATTGTGTAACGAAAAACAGATGGAACCAGGTCATATAATTTTAATAGAAAAGCCTTTTCTGCAAACATTAACAAGGCAAAGTATAAGCCCCACAACATATAATTCCAGCTGGCTCCGTGCCACATTCCCGTGAGTGTCCAAACAATTAAAATATTTAAATACATTCTTCCAGCTCCTTTTTTATTTCCTCCCAATGGGATATACACATAATCTCTGAAAAACGAAGACAAGGAAATATGCCACCTGCGCCAAAAATCAGTTATTGAATTGGCTGCATACGGGTTTTTGAAGTTTTCATCGTAGTGAAATCCAAACATGCGCCCCAGTCCTATTGCCATGTCGGAATAGCCTGAAAAATCAAAATAAATTTGCACAGCAAATAGTGTAATTCCGAACCACGCGGTTACGCTCGTTAATGAATTAAATTGATTAATTAAATAACTATCTACCAGGGCTCCAGCGGCATTGGCAATGACAATTTTTTTGAAAAGCCCCAGACTGAAACGACCAATTCCGGAAGAAAAATCGTCCCAATGAAATTTTCGTCCATTTATTTCATCAGCAATGGTTTTGTATCGAACAATTGGTCCAGCAACTAATTGATGATACAAACTCACAAAAAGTAAAAAGTTCATCGGGTTTCGTTGTGCTTTTACGTCACCCCTGTAAACATCCACCGTGTAGGAAATGGTTTGAAAGGTATAGAATGAAATGCCAATAGGTAGTGTTACGGTTGGACGATCAAACGGAAGACTAATAATTGCAGCAATATTATCATAAATGAAGCCACTATATTTGAAGGCAATTAATAAACCTAAATTTACAGCGATGGAAAAAACGACTACCCATTTGGCCTTGGCCTTGTTGTTTAATCGCTCAATCCAAATTCCGTTTCCGTAATCAAAAAGTGCAGAAAATAAGAGTAAAACAATCCAGATTGGCTCACCCCAAGCATAAAAGAAGAAAGAAAATAAGGTTAATAGGATGTTTCTGTACATCAAATTACCTGATACATAATACAATATCAGGTTGATTGGAAGAAAAAAATACAAAAAAACAAGACTAGAAAAAACCATTTTTGCTTCAATCTTTTTGGTGGAGTGTTGTTTTTAGTTGTTTCGAATTGCCTTGATGCCCGGAAGTTCTATACCCTCCAAGTATTCAAGCATTGCACCACCTCCTGTTGAAACATATGAAACTTGATCAGCAAGACCAAATTTATTAATTGCAGCAACGGAATCTCCTCCACCAACTAGCGAAAACGCACCTTGTTCGGTGGCCTTTACGATATCGTGTGCAATTTGTTTCGTTCCTTGTTGGAAATTTTCAAATTCAAAAACACCCATTGGACCGTTCCATAAAATCAGTTTGGAAGATTGAATAGTATGTTCAAATAACTTTGCGGATTCAGCACCTGTGTCTAATCCCATCCATCCATCCTGAATTTCATTGATTTTCACCTCTTTTATCGTTGCATCATTTGAAAAAGCATCTGCAATTAAGGTATCTGTTGGTAAAATAATTTGAACATTTTTTGCCTTGGCTTTTTCCAAAATACTGAGCGCCATGAGTAAATAATCATCTTCAACAAGAGATGACCCCACTTTTCCGCCTTGGGCTTTGATAAAGGTATATGCCATT
>CAMAQX010000253.1 GCA_945860455.1 Lishizhenia tianjinensis | reverse complement strand
CGGTCCACCTCTTCCCATTCCGAACAGAGAAGTTAAGCCTGCTTGCGCTGATGGTACTGCCCTATTAAGGGTGGGAGAGTAAGTCGACGCCGATTTTTAAAACCCTGACATTCACCAGAATCGTTAGGGTTTTTTTTTGATTGTAATTTCGCTGTATTTTTTGAACAAGGTAAAAAAAAAAGACTAACATAATTGGTAGTCTTCTAATGTGTAAGTTTCTGATATCTAAACTTAACTATCATGGAAATTTTGGAAACTGCTGAAAATCAGGATCTCTTTTTTCTAAAAATGCATTTTTCCCTTCTTGTGCTTCCGCTGTTAAATAATAAAGTAGTGTGGCATCACCCGCAAATTCCATCAAACCGTGTTGACCATCTAACTCCGCATTCATCGCTCGTTTGATCATACGTAATGCTAGTGGACTTCTTTTCATAATGGTTTTACACCATTCAATCGTTGTGTTTTCTAATTCAGTAAATGGGACTACTTTATTTACCAATCCCATTTTTTCAGCTTCTTCAGCTGTATATTGGTTGCATAAAAACCAGATTTCACGTGCTTTTTTTTGACCTACGTGACGGGCTAAATAATTGGATCCAAATCCTCCATCAAAACTACCGACTTTCGGTCCTGTTTGACCAAAACGAGCATTTTCTGAAGCAATGGTTAAATCACAAACAACATGCAGCACGTGCCCACCGCCAATCGCGTATCCATTTACCATAGCAATTACCGGTTTAGGAAGGGAGCGTATTGCTTTGTGTAAATCAAGAACATTTAATCGTGGAACTCCATTTTCGGAAATGTATCCGCCAATACCTTTTACATTTTGATCACCTCCAGAACAAAATGCTTTATCTCCTTCACCAGTTAAGATAACAACGCTAATATCATTCGTTTCCCTACAAATATTCATTGCATCCAACATTTCCATATTAGTTTCTGGTCGAAATGCATTGTATACTTTTGGTCGATTTATAGTAATTTTTGCGATTCCTTCGTAGAATTCGAATTTGATATCTAAATAGGATTTTAATGTTTTCCAGTTTCTGTTTTCCATGTTATTATTTAATTTTTACGAAAGAGTCTATATGAGAAACTATTGATCTTTCAAGTCCTTAATTTCTATTATCTTTCCGACCATGCAAATGCTTCCACCGGCAACTTCATTGTATTTGATCCAAACTTTTTGATCGTCTACAATGGTTGCTGAACTGGTGAAATCTGATAAATTAACCGGTTCGAGGTAAGATTCATCTTCCAGTTGAATAACCAGTGAGCATCCATCAAGCCCTGTCAAATCTTGAATTGTTGCTTTAATCCAACCCGTACTCGATTTTTCGCATGCCGATAAGGCTGGAAGTAGTATCAGTAATAAATAAAAAAGTGTTTTTTTCATCTTAATTTAGCGTTAAGTTCTGACTCCAAATCTGCTTGTATTTTACCCATTATGGAATCAATTTGATGATCTGTTAAAGTGTTTTCGTTATCCTGAAAATGAAAAGAAACCGCATACGACTTTTTACCTTCTTCCAAATTATTTCCTTCATAAACATCAAATAACTCAACTGCTTTCAATAATTTTTTCTCTGCTTTTTGAGCAACTTGTTTGATTTCATGGAAAGAAATTCTGTCGTTCAGTAACAATGAAAAATCGCGACGTACTTCAAACGTTTTTGGGATTTCTTGGTATCGAATGCTATTTAATTTAAAAAGTTCTGTAATCGTATTCCATTTGAAATCAGCTACATAAACAGCTTGTTTGATGTCGAATGATTTATTTAGTTTTTTAGTAATCCACCCTAATTCAGCAACGATTTTATCTTGTATAAGTATGCTTTGTCCATCTGAAATAATCGAATTAGTTAATTCAGAATAGGTTAAAAATTTTGTTAGTCCTAGTTTGCTGAAAATCGCTTCAACATACCCTTTTACTGTGAAATAATCTACGAGTTCTTTATCAGAATTCCAACGTTCAATTTCTTTTTTTCCAGTAATAGCAAGGGTTAAATGTTTTTCTTCATTGAATCCAGTATCTGTTTTGGAATAGGTTGTGCCGTATTCAAAAAGTCGAAGATTACTATGTTGACGATTTTGATTGTGTTGAATATTTTCAAGAAGACCAAAAATCATTGATTTACGCATCACATTTAGATCCTGACTTAAGGGGTTTAATATCGAAACTGAATCTTTCGGGTTTGACTCACTCAATAAATCATAGCTCTGTTTGGTAATTGAATTATTCAATACTTCAGAAAATCCTTTGTATACTAATAATTCTGCGATCGTATTTTGAATTTTCTCCAAATTGGGTTTAGGGAAAATGGTAACAGAACTATTTAATTTTTGAGGAATTTCTACTTTGTTAAATCCATATATTCGCAAAATCTCCTCTGATATGTCACATGCTCGGGTAACATCCACTCGATACGCGGGTGATTTTAACGTCCAAGTTGAATTGTTTTTATTTTCTACCTGAATATCTAATTCAGAGAGAATTGTTTCAGTTTCGTCTTCGGTTAAATTAATGCCTAATAATTGATTAGATTTCAATGTGTTAAACTCAATTATGTTTGATTTTGGTGCATTGTTTTCGATTCTGATCAATTTCATGGAAATTTCTCCTCCTGCAACTTCTTGAATGAGCAATGCTGCTCGTTTAATTGCATATTCTACTAATTCTACATCAATTCCTCTCTCGAATCGAAAACTTGCATCTGTATTTAATCCAAATTTTCGAGCAGTTTTTCGTGTGGAAACAGGTTCAAAATATGCAGCTTCTAGAAAAATCGAGGTCGTTGAATCTTTAACACCCGAATTAATTCCACCATAAACTCCAGCTATGCACAAATCATCTATTCCATTTGAAATCATTAGGTTGGATTCATCTAAAGTGCGCTCAACGCCATCCAAGGTGATAAATTTACTTCCTGAAGAAGCATTTTTTACAACTATTTTACCATTTAATTTATCTGTATCAAAGGCATGAAGGGGAGTTCCTAATTCGCGCATGACGAAATTGGTGACATCAACCACATTGTTAATGGGAGAAAGACCAACTGCTCGTAATCTATTTTGTAACCAAGCCGGAGAAGGTTTTACAATCAACCCTTGAACTGATAATCCACAATATAGGGGGCAAGCTTCTCTGTTTTCAATGGATACGGCAATTGGTAAATTATTATTTTGTATGCGGAAGCCTGAAATATCAGGAAAATTCAGTGTTAAATTAGATTTGTTGTGGGTATTAAGAAATGCTTTTAAATCACGGGCTACACCAATATGTCCCATTGCATCAGCTCTGTTTGGTGTTAATCCAATTTCCAGTTGAAAGTCATTTTCCAATTGAAAATATTCGGCAGCTTGGGTTCCGTTCTTTGTTGAAGGATCCAACACTAAAATCCCTTCGTGTGAGGTGCCAATTCCAAGTTCGTCTTCCGCACAAATCATACCTTGGGATTCAATCCCACGTATTTTCGATAATTTGATTTTAAATGCTTCATCGGGTTTAGGATATAAAGTGCACCCAACGGTAGCAACGGGAACTTTTTGTCCAACAGCTACATTGCTAGCTCCACAGACAATTTGT
>CAMAQX010000252.1 GCA_945860455.1 Lishizhenia tianjinensis | reverse complement strand
GCAAGAAGTTTTTAGCGTTAGCGTTCTTAATAAAAAATTCTACCAAGAACTTTCTACCTGGTATTTCTGGGCCACTAAACACGTTACATTTCCTGGCGAACCAACCATTGCAGATGCTCATCGTAAAAATGCAAGAATTGAAGATTTATTGCAAGAACATAAAGCAACCAATGTAATACGAATGCTAACCCGATTGCTTTTTGTTTGGTTTATCAAAGAGAAAAAACTAATTCCAGAAGAATTATTTGAATTAAAAACTCTTCAAGAGGATATTTTGAATGAAATTTCACCCTATCATGATGAAACAAGCATGTTTAAAGGTGTAAATAAGGACAGTGTTTACTATAAAGCCATTTTACAAAATTTATTTTTTGCAACATTAAATTGCCCCATACAAGGTGATAATTTAGATTCCAGAAAGAGAGGTTTTAGAGGGGAAGGCTATGGTACACACAGAGGCATTGATTACTTATTACGGTATAAACAATATTTTAAAAACCCCGAAAAATTTCTTGAAAAACTGAACGAAACAGTTCCGTTTTTAAACGGAGGCTTGTTTGAATGTTTGGACGAAAAATTCAATAATACCTATATCGATGGCTTCTCCGACCACATGACAAAAGGGGAAAAACTTATTGTACCCGACTATTTGTTTTTTGGTGTTTCGGAAGAAGCAGATATTAGTGATGTGGTGGGTATTTACGATAAAAAGTACAAAAATGCAGCAGTTAAAGGTTTAATCAATATATTAAAATCATACAAATTCACCATTATAGAAAATACTCCCATTGAGGAAGACGTAGCCCTTGACCCAGAATTATTAGGTAAGGTGTTTGAAAACCTTTTAGCTAGTTACAATCCTGAAACAAAAACCACAGCAAGAAAACAAACAGGTTCGTTTTACACGCCACGTGAAATTGTGAATTACATGGTAGATGAGAGCTTGATTGCTTACTTGAAAAATGCAATGAGTGATTGGGGAATAAGTGAAGAAGCACTAGATACCGAATTACATGTGCTTACTTCTTTTGATACGAAAGTGCCCTTTTCTGACAACCTTGCTTTACGAAAAGAAATAATTCAAGCTTTAAGTACTTGTACAATTCTTGATCCTGCCTGTGGATCGGGTGCATTTCCAATGGGTATTTTACAAAAAATGGTGCATATTCTTCAAAAACTTGACCCTGACAATAAAATTTGGAAAGAAGTACAATTGCAAAAAGCAGAACAAGAATCTAAAACTGCTTTTGAAATTGAAGACAAACAAGCAAGGCAAGATCAGTTACTTGAAATTAATGAAGCATTTGATCAAAGTATTAATGACCCCGATTATGCCCGTAAATTATTTCTCATTGAAAACTGTATTTATGGGGTAGATATTCAACCCATTGCTATTCAAATATCTAAATTGCGTTTCTTCATTTCATTGGTAATAGAGCAAAAGGTTAACCCTGAGAAAATCAATTTTGGCATTCGGCCTTTGCCTAATCTTGAAACTAAATTTGTTGCAGCAAATACATTGATTGGAATTGAAAAACCAAAAATTGGTGATCAATTAAACATGTATAGCACTGAGACCTTAAAAGAATTAGAAGCAGAACTCAAAAAAGTACGCAGCAAACTCTTTAGTGCCAAAAGCAAAGATACTAAAATTAAATACCGCAAAAGAGACGAAGAATTAAGAAACCAGATTGCCGAAGAATTAGAAAAAAGCGGATGGAAAGGAGATACTGCTCAAAAACTGGCTGGCTGGGATCCCTACAACCAAAATGCTTCTTCTTCTTTCTTTGACCCAGAATGGATGTTTGACATAAAGGAGGGATTTGATGTGGTGATAGGTAATCCTCCTTATTTTGTTTACGAAGGAGAAAATATAAAAGAGTTGGATTTAATTCAAAATATGCCTCTTTATAAACCTGCGTTTTATGGAAAGCTAAATGCTTATAAATTGTTTTTATTAAAATCTAATGAAATATTAAAACCAAAAGGAATATTCACTGAAATATTTCAAAACTCCTTTTTAGCTGATAGCTCTGCTATAGGAGTTCGAGAATATTTTTTTAAAAACTCACAAATAATTTCCATAGATTCGTATCCAGAGAGAGATAATTTAAAAAAGAGAGTTTTCCCAGGTGTGAAGATGAGTGTATGTATACTTATGTCTTCAAAACAGTCTTTAAATAATTACACATTTCAATTCAATCTTTGGAATGAAAGACAAATGTTATCTGGTTATAAATCTAAATTTACAAAGGATGAGGTGTTTAAAATGTTTCCTGTTTCATACGACATCCCAAGTTTACGAGAAGAAGAAAAAAACATTTTTAAATTATTCTACCAATATCCTCCTTTGGAAAAATATTTTAAATGTTACCAGGGTGAGTTAAATATGTCTACTCATAGAGAGTTTTTTACAATTGAACCAAACGATTATATGGCCTTAAAAGGCGCTCAAATTCAAAAATATAAAGTGTTACTATCAGATATGAGTCAAGGTGACGTTGAATTTGTGGAAATAAATAATTATTTAAATAGATTTTCAACACCAAAAAGTAGACATCATCTAAACCCTAGAATAGCAATGCAAGGCATTACAGGAGTAAATGAAAAGACAAGATTGAAAGCTGCGTACGTGAGTAAAAATTTCTTTTGTGCACACTCTTGTAATTACTTTGTAAACAGTACCCAAGTTTCATTATGGGTTCTTTTGGGTTTATTAAACTCTAAGTTGTACAACTGGATTTTTAAAAAAACCAGCACAAATAGTAATGTTAATTCATATGAAGTTCAAAATCTAACAATTCCACAACCCAATGAAGAAATCACAAAAGTAATTCAAGTATTAACAAAATGTATTACACTTAAATTTGAGGATATTGTTTCAGAAGTAATAGATGCTTTAATTTTTAATTGGTTTTTTAATAATCACATGGAAGAACGTGGCATTGATGTATTGAAGTTTGTGGAAAAGGACATCAATGACGTTATGAAAGACAGGTTTTTTGAAAAATTAGAGGATTTTGAAAAGGAAATTGTTATACAACAACTACATGCAAAATGGAGCCATCCAGATAATGAAGTACATAATCGCATCAAGCAATTTGCCATAAAAAGCCCTGAGATTTTAAAACCAATATTAGAAAGCTAATGAAGAAGATCAAAGAAATAAAAATCCAAAACTTCAAAGCCGACACAAGTCATTTGGAAAAGCAATTAGATGAAATGGTTTACAAATTATATGAATTAACAGAGGGAGAAATAAAAATTGTGGAAGGAAGAAAATAAAGCTATGAGCAAAAAAATAAAACCTTCAAAAGAGGGCTTCAACGAAATATTACTTTACACCACACCCAATGGAAAAGTAAAAGTTGAAATCTATTTGCAAAACGAAACGATATGGCTTACTCAGCAAAAGATAGCCGACTTGTTTGGAGTACAGAGACCGGCAGTTACCAAACATCTGAAAAATATTTTTGAAACAGCAGAATTGAATGAAGAAGTGGTTAGTTCCATTTTGGAACATACCACTCCTCACGGTGCTATCAAAGGAAAAACACAGGAAACGACTACCAGGTTTTATAATCTTGATGCAATCATTTCTGTCGGCTATCGTGTCA
>CAMAQX010000251.1 GCA_945860455.1 Lishizhenia tianjinensis | reverse complement strand
CAAACCAGCCATTCGTTGACCAGAATAATCTAGTTTCGATACCTTCGCGGAATACAGATTATTGCGATTGGGATTGGAGATTTGGACAAAACCCTTCTCCACCAAAATCTTCAATAGCGTTGCCACGGTATTCGAGTGCGGCTTAGGCTCTGGCAACAGTTCGATGATATCCTTTAAAAATCCGCCTTCCGACAAATTCCAAATGACCTGCATTACCTGCTCCTCCGCTTGTGTTAATTTTTTCATCCGTTTGTATTTCTTTTGCCTTTCGTTGAGACAAATTTATAACTATTTTTTTAGTTACAAAACATTTGTAACTATTTTTTTAGTTATTTTTTTAACTTGGCAATAAGTTGTTCAGATAGATGGGGAATGATGTATTTGAAATTCAAAAAAACCCATTTGCTGTAGCCGCATGGCTTAAACAATGCGAGGATAACCGCAAATTTTAAATGATGACTTTTACCAAAATGGCGATATTAAACAAAAACCTGACAAAAAGTAGCTTAACATTGCAGTATATTCTTTTCCTGGAACAATGATTTCAGCGAATGAATGGAAACAATTCAATTGATTATCATTAATAGTCTTATTTCTGAAAGCCAATAAATTCCACGCAATTGTCCAAGTAATGCCAAAGGCAATAATTGAATATAGAATTATTTTTTATTTAAGTCTTTTGCCATACATGTCAATATTCTTGATGTCTGTCCTAAAATGCCACATAACGTCAGGCTGTGAAAAACCAACCTAGGTTTTTTTCATAAAAATAAAAAAATACCTTTCAAACCTCCTCACAATTTTGTATCTTATTATGAAAAGTCAAAGTGCGCAGAAATATATCATACCCATCAATTAGGCATCATTGACGAAAACCGCAATCGCAACCACTACTATTTTGATAAAGAAGTAGATAAGTTAGAAAATGGAGTGAGGATGTACTTAACAGCATCAAGTTTGAAACAAAGTAAACTGGATATGGAAATTAAAACCCGTAAAACAGAAGCATGAAAACTATTGAACTTAGAGCAGAAAGTAAAAGAGCAACGCATCATCAAAGACCTTGAAAAGAAGCTGGTAGAGAAACGTTACAATCAGTATCAGAATGAAGATGATATTGAACAAACAACTGAAATAAAACTCTTTATAATACGATGGCAAATTATTTAAAACTTTAACCCTTTGGGTTAATATTATTTAAATTAAAATACTTATTTTTACATGAAATTAGATTACAAGAATAGAAAGTTAGAAAAATTGGTGGCAACATTATCAGCAATAGGGGCAAATTATGGTACTAGGGCTAAACTTGTAAATCAAAGAAAGAATGAGTTACAAGCAGCTTCAACCTTAGAAACCATGAGAAATATTCCTGGTGCTAATTGTCATGAACTAAAAGGTAACTACAAAGGATTGTTAGCCGTTGATATTTCAGGCAATCACAGAATAATTTTTAAACAAAACCATGACCCAATACCCACAAAAGAAGATGGCGGCCTTGATTGGAAACAAGTAACTGATATTCTAATTCTTGCTATCGGAACAGATTATCATTAAAAAAAAAGACAAACTATCATGTATAAGAACTTAAAAGAAATTCAAATCGCAAGGCAACTGATTTCCCCACCCGGCGACACATTGGCAGAAACAATGGAGTTAAAGGGAATAAGTCAACCAATTTTAGCTATGAGAATGGATAGACCTCTTAAAACAATTAACGAAATTATAAAGGCTAAAACTGCCATCACCCCTGAAACGGCTATACAATTGGAATTGGTTTTGGGTATTGAAGCAAAGTTTTGGTTAGAAAGAGAAAAGAATTATCGTTTAGAGTTGGCAGAAATTGAACATGCAGAAGCACTGCTCAATACCAAAGAATTTATTATGCAATTCCCTTTGGCTGCAATGAAAAAATTACAATGGATAAGTTTTGAAGATAGCATAACCAGTATGGCTAATGCCTTGTATGCTTTTTTTGGTATTACATGCGAAGATGCGTACTATAATTACTATCACAAAAATGTTTACCAAACTGCTTATAGAATGAGCACTCAAAATCAAAAAAATCCTTTTGCTGTAGCCGCATGGCTTAAACAAGGCGAACATCTTGCAGACCAAATAAAAGTACCTGCTTATGATGGATCTAAGTTTAGGGAAACATTATTAGAAATAAAAAATGTAATGGCAGGTCAACCAGTAAATTTCTTTGCTCAACTACAATCATTATGTACGCAAGCAGGTGTAAAGGTAGTGCATACACCATGCTTACCAAATACACCATTGCATGGTTCTACTCGATGGATAAACGAAAACCCATTAATTCAACTATCTAACCTTTATAATCGTAATGATATTTTTTGGTTCACTTTTTTCCATGAGGCAGGGCATATCATCAAGCATGGCAAAAAAGATGTGTTTGTTGAAGGGCTTAAATACTCAGCAGAAGAACAAATAAAAGAGGATGAAGCAAATGATTTTGCCGTTAAATACACCTTCACCAAAGCACAAGAAAAGGAAGTTTTAGAAAATATTCCACTTTCCAAGATATCCATTTATGAATTTGCAGAAAAATTCAATACACACCCAGCAATGATAATTGGAAGATTAGCCAGAATTGACAAAAAGTTAAATGCAATAGGCCATCAATATAACATCTTTGAAAAAATTGATTTATCCGCCTCATAAAATCATGGCAATCCTTTAATCTTAAAAATCATAGTTCAAACAATATTTACCAATGGCAAGGGCAACAAACCCAAGCTGGAACCACGTATATTAATAGAAGACCCAAGCAAAAGTTTTGGCTGAAAATTTTTTGCGTAAAGCAAAAGGATATTCACAAAAGTCCCAAGAAAAGCCATTCCTCACTAAAATAAATTTGAAAACTAATTAGTTTTTTCGAATTCGGTCTTCCAGGAACGCTCTTCTTCCCAAACGTTTGATTTCGCGTTTGCCTGAACTGAAATAGACTTTCCATCGTTGCTCAACTTCCAGACTTCTGTCACGTAATGAATGACTTGACCCTGATAGGAAATTGAGTTAACCGTCATAGTTTGTTCATCAGCGGACCATTTTACGGTAAACTTCTTTTCTATTCCCGGGCCATAATTAACTTGACTTTCTTTACCATCGAGGATTAGTTTTTCATGGCTGGTTTTCAGAGCTAATCCAGCAGACAAATTTGCTGTTTCTATGGTAAGAAAATTTGCCTGATTTGCTATTTTCATTGTTTTAGACGACATTCGGTCGTCCAAGGAATAAGCGCAATAAATATTTCCCCCCATACTAATTGATTCTTTAGATTTCCACTCGCCAGAAAAGTTAGCAAAGGGGGTACCATTTTTTTGCTGAGCTTGCAAAGGAAAATACATTACACCTGTTACCAGAATAATGAGGCAGGAAAAAACAAATCTTTTAGTTATCATAATATTTTTTTTGGCGTTGACTCTAGATTTAATTTCGTTTTTAAGTACTTTTCAAGTAATTAGGGTTTAAAATACCTAAACAGCTTTATTTTGTTTTCTATTTTTCACAAAGTCGAAAATGGCTCCGATAAAAACGCCTATTGACAACCCTAAACCTGTACCTTTTGCCATGTCTCCAGAAATAGTTCCATAAGCTGCTCCAAA
>CAMAQX010000250.1 GCA_945860455.1 Lishizhenia tianjinensis | reverse complement strand
CCTATAATTAAACAGATATAATATCTGCTTTAAATCATTTCATACACAAAGTAAACAACAATCAATATTAATTCGGTTGGGTAAGTTACCTTAAATCAATATTATTTTGGACGTAGGTTGAGAATTTCTTCATTTCTTGCAATGCTCTTCTATTTGTCCAATTTGGATAGTTCATTGAAATCCTCCTTGTTAATAGCAAAAGATCCGTTGGATAACTCATGAAAAATGGTATTCCCAAATTAATCACTTCTTGAACAATCTTTATATGTCCGTTGGTAATTAACCATTTTTTTAGCTCCTTTGACTCCTGCGGATTCTCTTTACTGGAGCAACAAGGATCATTGGAAAGAGAGCTAATAAACGTGTTTAGTTTCACATCATCTAATTTTAATAAATCATCAATTAAAATTTGATAATTTCGAATATTTGCAATACTCATTCTAAGAATATCATCAGCATTCAAGGAGAGCATTCTTTCAATTTCATATTGGCTATCATCAGTTGGATACTTAAGCTTGGAGGAAATCGCATCCTTTTTACTGTTCTCAAAACCAATTCGGAAATTCTCAACAAATGTTTTAGAATAAAGATCAAATGCTGAATAAGCTAAAGTAGGATCCGCTGCCAAAAGATCCCTCCACCCATTTCTAATTAAATTATAGTTGGCATCATACTCCAATTTATCACTATCCACCGAGTACAAATTGGACTGTAACATATCTACCAAATTCAATGGCCCATTATAAAATCCTATTGATCCTGCTGATTCACCTAACTGCGCAACCTTTTCCTTTGTATACAGATATCCGCTAGTTACTGCAGAAATAGAAATCACCAAAATGCTTAGCAGAATTATTTTATTTTTATTTTTCATAAATCTAATCTTTCTATAAAAGTAATTTAAAAAATGACCCCGTCACAACTTGTAATCAAATGAAAACCAATCTTACGCAGAAAAACGTAATTTTGTACCCGAACAAGTAAAACAAATATTAACAATAAAAACAAACAGTAAAATGGCAACATTAGTTGGAAAAAAGACACCTACTTTCAAGGCAGCAGCAGTAGTAAATGGCGGTGAAATCGTAAATGACTTCTCGCTAGATCAATATTTAGGAAAAAATCATGTGATTTTCTTTTTCTATCCAAAAGATTTCACATTCGTTTGTCCATCTGAATTACATGCTTTTCAGGCTGAATTAGACGCATTCGAATCAAGAGGAGTTAAAGTTGTTGCTTGTTTAACAGATACAGAAGAATCACATTGAGGTTGGTTACAAGTTCCAAAAAACAAAGGTGGAATTGAGGGAGTAAAATATCCTATTGTAGCAGATACTTCCAAAACAATTTCAGAAGCTTTTGGAGTTTTAGCTGGTGAATATGAATACGACATGGGTGGTACATTAACAGCATCTTGTCCAATGATCGCATACCGTGGTTTGTATTTAATTAATAAAGAAGGAATTGTTATGCACCAGTTAGTTAACTTTTTCCCGTTAGGTAGGGATGTGGACGAAGCATTAAGAATGGTTGATACCTTGCAATATTTTGAAGAAAATGGTGATGTTTGTACGGCAAACTGGCACAAAGGAGATGAAGCATGAAGCCTTCTTTTGAGGGTGTAGCTAATTATTTAGCATCTCACTAAGTTAGATTTACTATTTTTTTAAACCGCTTGCAACAATGTGAGCGGTTTTTTTGTTTCTTTTAAATTAAAATATTACGTATTATGAAAAAAATTATTTTGCTTTTCGCACTTCTTGGATCATCTATCGCTATGAGTCAAATTACGACACCTCGTGCAAGTCCATTAGGGAAAATCGAACAAAAGGTTGGATTAGCTGACGTATCAATAAGTTATTATCGTCCGGCAAAAAACGATAGAACTATCTTTGGAGACGTTGTACCTTTTGGCGAAATATGGCGAACAGGAGCAAATGAAAATGCAAAAATAACTACTTCAGATGCTTTAATCTATGGAAAAGACACACTGAACGCGGGTACCTATGCCATTTTCACTATTCCCAATCTAAAATCGTGGGATATAATTTTCTATACTGATTATTCGAATTGGGGAACACCTGAAAAATGGGACGACAGTAAAGTAGCCTTAAAAACAACCGGTATTGTTAGTTCTTTAACTGATTTAGTAGAAAACTTCACAATTGGTTTTGACAAAATGGAAAATAGTTCTGCTGAAATATGTATGACCTGGGATAAAACTAAAGTATCAATTCCTTTCAGTTTAAATACAAAAGACAAGGTGTTAGCAAGTATCAAAAAAACAATGGCTGGCCCAACGGCTAATGACTATCATCAATCAGCTTCATTTTACTTTTCCGAAAAGTTAGATATGAAGCAGGCAATGGAATGGTCAACAAAAGCGGTTGAATTACGTGGCGAATCAGCTTATTGGATGACGCGTTTATTGGCTCAATTACAAGCAGAAAATGGTGATTACAAAAAAGCCATTGAAACTGCAAAAAGATCTATTGAGGCAGCTGAAAAAGACGGTGACATGAATTATGTGAAGCAGAACAAAACTTCTATAGAAGATTGGAGCAAAAAGAAAAATTAATCTTTTTTTCGCAACCAACCTAACGTTAAATCATCGGAAACATGCCACTTTCCACTCTCCAAGTTCAATTCAAAACGATCTCTAGAGGGTGCAGTTGGTCCAGGATTTTGCTGAATAATTTCAATATAATCCTCACCTACCTCTGAAATTATGGCCACATGTCCGTATGGATTATATTCATGTCCGTCAAAAATGATTAAATCCTTAACCTTGGGTTTGGACGTTGATCCATTTTTAAATTGTATCAAATTACGCTTGGTATTTACTTCTCCATCCTTAAATATTGAGCTATAAAATTCTCTTGCATGACCATAGGAATCAGGCATTTTATGTTTAAAATGTTCGTAATAATAGCGTTTTACAAATTCAACACATTGGTATTTTAGTCCAAGATTGTATCCGTCTTTCGCCAAATGACGCTCACTTACATGACTAACACTTCCGTTGTAAAAAACATAAACACCATTCAAGGAATCGACAGCATCACCAACTTTTAATTCATGAGTTTTTTTTTCTCGCGAAGGTGTTTGGGCATGATTAGAACTTCCTTGCGATTCGGAGCATGAATAACAACAAAGTAAAAAAACAACCAGTTGAATGAATCGCATAAATTTTTGACCAATTTAATCAGTTTCCATGAAAGTTATAAAATTAATCTTCCCAAAAAATTATAATCCCTACTTTTGATTCCGATTTAAAAAACATGTCCAAACAATCTATTAGTTGGTTATTACTTATTCTACTCGCTTGTATTTGGGGGAGTTCATTCATCTTAATGAAAAAAGGAATGTTCGCAGACGATGGAAGAGCAATTTTCTCTGCTCAACAAGTTGGATCGTTGCGCATGTTAATTGCGGCCCTGGTACTTTTACCGATTTCCATTAACAAACTAAAAATAATTAGTGTTAAAAATCTCATTCCATTAGCCCTCGTAGGATTTTGCGGAAATTTCATTCCTGCGTTCTTATTCACTTATGCGGAAATTGGAATATCTTCAGGACTGGCAGGAATGCTCAATAGCTTCACTCCTATTTTCACCATCATTATTGGG
>CAMAQX010000249.1 GCA_945860455.1 Lishizhenia tianjinensis | reverse complement strand
ATGCGGCCAGTTACTCTTTTTGCTAGTTTTATGGCTGCTTCATTTGCTTCAGTTCCCGAATTGACAACGTAAACACTGTTTAATGAAGCTGGTAAAGTTGACGTAAGTTTTTGAGCAAAGGTTATTTGTGCATCTTGAATAAACTCACCATAAACCATTACATGCAAGTGCTTGTCTACTTGATTTTTAATCGCTTCAACAACTTTTGGGTGTCTGTGCCCAATGTTATTTACAGCAACACCAGCTATGAGATCTGTGTATTTTTTCCCTTGCTTGTCATAAATAAAAACACCATCAGCGCGCTCCACTTCAATTAAAAAAGGAAAAGGACTTGTTTGCCCCTGGTGTGAAAGAAAAATTTCCTTCGAATTCATTTTTTATCCTTTTCGAGCGATTACTTTTTCCACTGCATCAATAATATTCGCTGTATCTATGCCATATTTAGTCATTAACTCCATGGGAGTTCCACTTTCACCAAATGAATCATTTACAGCAACAAATTCTTGAGGAACTGGAAGTTTTCTAGCTAGCACTTGTGCAACTGCTTCACCCAAACCACCATTCATCATGTGCTCTTCAGCCGTGACAACACATTTTGTTTTAGCAACTGATTTTAATATTGCATCTTCATCCAAGGGCTTAATGGTATGCATGTTTATTAACTCAACTGATATCCCTTTTTCTGTCAATGTTTTTAATGCTTCAATGGATTTCCAAACCAAATGTCCGCATGCGATTATCGTTACATCAGTACCTTCGGTTAAAACATCTGCTTTTCCAATAATAAATTTGGCATCAGGTTTAACGAAAATAGGCATTACAGGTCTTCCAAACCGTAAATAAACTGGTCCTTGGTGGTCTGCAATTGCAATTGTGGCTTGCTTAGTTTGGTTGAAGTCGGCAGGTACTATTACCGTCATATTTGGCAACATCCGCATCATACCAATATCTTCTAAAATTTGATGAGTTGCACCGTCCTCTCCTAGTGTTAGTCCAGCGTGTGATGCACATATTTTCACATTTTTTTGGGAATAAGCCACTGATTGACGAATTTGGTCGTAGACTCTTCCAGTTGAAAAATTTGCAAATGTACCTGTGAATGGTATTTTTCCACCAATTGTCATTCCGGCCGCTAAGCCAATCATATTTGCTTCTGCAATTCCTACTTGGAAGAAACGATCGGGATTTTCATTTTTAAAGGCATCCATTTTCAAGGATCCCGTTAAATCAGCACAAAGTGCGACAACATCCGGATTGGTTTTACCTAATTCCGCTAAGCCTTCACCAAACCCTGAGCGCGTATCTTTATTTCCAAATATTTCCAATTCAATCATCCCTTATAATTTAATAGTTGTTATTCTGTTTGATTCTATTTTAACTAATTTTTCACCTGAGTAATTAGTAGATTTCTGATTTTTTAATCGATAAACTAATTTATAATTTCCAGGTTGCAGTTGCCATTGGCTTTTTCGTGATTTATCTTCCAAATTACACACCCAATCCAAAGAATTATCCAGTTTCACTAAAAATACTTGAGCTACATAATCGTTTGAAAATTGGTAATCAAATGTTCCGGGGGCAACAATATCAATTATTTCGATTTTACTTTGTGTCACCTTAATTTTGTAATAGGAGCGGGGTAACGTAAGTACTTCAACATCGTAGTTCCCCACAAGATATTTAACCGTTGAATTGAGGTATTGAACATTTAAAGTTGATTTTGAATCATTTGCAATTATCCGAAAGGGTATTTGTTTGCTTTTATCATAACAATTGTTGCAAGTTGATTTAATAAATCCCTGTGGACAATCAACTAGTATGGTATTGTGAATATGTTTTTGAATGGTGATGTCCTTTTTTTCGATAGTTGGGATAGTATTTACCACAAGATCATATTTCCAATCTGGACTAATTACTAGTGTGTCGGGATTACCATATCGGTTTAAGGTATGCACAAAAGAATACTTCAAATTTTTTGTTCCCGACTCATATAAAAAAACCGTAACATCTGTTTCGGATGGTTTTTTAGAAATGTCATTGAGGTTGATTTGAATAGTTGTATTCAATAAGGTTTTATTAATAACAGTTTTTAATGTCGAGCTAAAGGCTTCACTAGTTTCCGCATCAAAGTAGGTTCCGATACATTTGAATTTTTCAAGGTAAGACAAATCCATTCCAAGTCCAATAACAAAAGGAGTAACTTTAACCCCTTTGTCTTTTAGTTTTTTAGCAATTACGCAAGGATCATTGTCGCAGGCTTCCAATCCATCTGTGATTAAAATAATGAAGTTTCGAGCGAGAGTATCAGGAAAATCTCCTGCTGCTGCCTCTAGTGAACGCGCAATGGGAGTGGTGCCTTTAGCCTCAATACTAGTAACACGTCGCTTAATTTGATCGATGTTGTTTTTCCCAAATATCACTTCTAATTTGGTGTCGTTACAATCTTGAAAAGTTGCTGTAATTGGAGATTGATGACCATACACGCGCAAGGCAATTTCGAGATTAGGAATTCCTACAAGGTTTTCAAGTGACTTGTTTAAATGTTCTTTAGCCAAGTCAATTCTTGTTTTTGCTCCCCATTCCGCATTCATGCTATTGGAGGCATCTAAAATAAATAAAATACGCGTAAGATTTTGACCAACTATATTTTGGCTTGTTATAAGAAGGATAAATATGAAATAAATAAATTTCATTAATTAATAATCACCTATTGTTTCAGGAAGTTGATTCAGCGCATTTTCAAGTTGTTCTGGATTTGGAGCAACACCATGCCATTTATGCGACCCTATCATGAAGTCAACACCTTGACCCATTTCGGTTTTCATGATAATAACAATTGGATTCCCTTTACCGCTCATTGCTTTTGCTTTTTGCATCGTATTTCGAATGGAATCAAAATTATGCCCATCCATTTCTAACACCTCCCAACCAAAAGCTTGCCATTTTCCTTTTAAATCTCCGAGCGATAAAACTTGTTCAACATCTCCGTCAATTTGTCTTCCGTTAAAATCAATTGTAGCAATCACATTATCCACTTTATTGGCAGCAGCATACATAGCAGCCTCCCAAATTTGGCCTTCTTGCAATTCGCCATCACCATGCAAACAATAAACCAAAGAATTATCTCCATTTAATTTTTTTGATAATCCGGCTCCAATTGCAACAGACAATCCTTGGCCGAGTGACCCTGAAGCCATTCGAATACCAGGTAATTTTTTATCCGTCGAAGGATGGCCTTGAAGTCTAGATGATAATTTTCTAAATGAACCCAATTCATCAGCAGGAAAATACCCGCTTCGCGCTAAAACACTATACCAAACTGGAGAAATGTGGCCATTAGAGAGAAAAAACAAATCTTCATTTTTACCATCCATGTGAAATGTTAGTGGATTGTGCTTCATGCCTTCAAAATAGAGATAGGTTAAAAAATCTGTGCAACCCAAAGAGCCTCCAGGATGACCAGAGTTGACAGCCGAAACCATTCTTAAAATATCCCTTCTTATTTGTGTAGCTGTTCTAACTAATTCTTCGTTTTGCATGGCGTATTTTTTAAAAAGTATACAAAACTAACTTTAAATACTTTAGTAAAGATTTGAAAACTTTAAACAATTAATGCAACTTTTCAACTATCTT
>CAMAQX010000248.1 GCA_945860455.1 Lishizhenia tianjinensis | reverse complement strand
TCTCTACCTTAAATGCAGGGGTATATATACTTCAAATCAATCTAGCTGGCAGTGAAAAAATCAATAAACGGGTATTGATTATGAGGTAAATAATACCCAATAACATATAATTAACTGCACAGAACACGGGTTTGGCAAAAGTGGCGGTTCAGTGCTCCGCAGACACATTTGTGGTTAAAGAAAGTTCAGTTCTCCTCATCAACATTTGTGGTGAAAATCGCCACATCGCAAATCTGCAAGACGTCAAACTGTCTAAAAACCCTGTTCTTTTCCACAAATTATTTTTCATAAAACCTGCACTTTTCTCATTGTCAAAAACGTGACTTTTCGTATCTTTAAGTATGAAGTTTATACAAGGAAAAGATAGAGATCAAACAGAGTTTTTCTGTTTAAACCAAGCTGTTTCAGAGGACAATGAAGTTCGATTAATCGATTTGTTTGTCGATGTAATCAAGACTTTCAGATTATGGATTTAAAATGGCGTTCATTGAAAATGGTAGACCAGCCTATAACCCAGCAGATTTGTTGCGCTTGTTTATTTACGGGTATTTGAACCGTATTCGTTCATCTCGCCAATTGGAAAAGGAATGCAAACGCAACATTGAACTAATGTGGTTAATGCGTGGGCTTACTCCAGATCACAACACCATTGCCAATTTCAGAAAAGACAACCCAAAAGCCATTCGAAAGGTGTTTCATGCAACTGTTTCATTGGCTAAGAATTTTGACTTAATAGGCGGTAAACTCCTCGCAGGTGATGGAACAAAATTGCGCGCCCAAAACTCTAAAAAGAACAACTTTACATACAGTAAAATAGAACGTCACATTGCCTATATCGATGATAAACTAAATGAATATAGTTCAATCCTTGCAAATGAAGACAAGGATTTAACTCAGGAAAAGAAGGTTGAACTTCAAAGTAAAATCAATAATCATAAGCGTCATAAAAACAAGTACGAAGTGTTTAAAAAACAGCTCGATGAAACAGGCGAAGTACAGGTTTCAACTTCAGATCCAGAAAGTCGGCAAATGATTACACGAAACAATGTTACTGAGGTCGCTTATAATGTTCAGTCCACGGTGGATGCCAAGCATAATCTTCCAATCGATTTCAACGTCACCAATAAAAATGATTCAAAAGCCATGGGCGCAATGGTGCGAAGGGCTAAAACTATTCTTGGAAAAACAGATTTTACTTTGATTTTCGATAAAGGTTATCACACATGAACTGAGTTTGCATATGCAGACAAACAAGGAGTTGAAGTGATTGTGGCTTTTCCTGATGTTGCTTCACACGCTCCTGACATTTCATTTGACGTAGAACATTTTAATTACAACAAAGAACACGACCAATACACTTGTCCTGCTGGTGAACTGCTCACCACAAACGGTCGCTGGTATAACAAAGCAAGCGGAAAAACAATCAATCGCGTGAAGCACTATAAGACCAAAGCATGTTTACTTGTAGTCTCTTTGAACGTTGCACTAAAAATAAGTCAGGACGCTTAATTGAGCGAAGCGAACAAATGGATTTAATCGATGTAAATAAAAAACGAATCCAACAAAACTTGGCGATTTATCGAAAGCGCCAGGCAATCGTTGAACGTCCATTTGGAGTGATAAAAAGACAATGGGATTTTTACTACATCATCACCAAAAAATCTATGAAACACGCTTCAGCAGATGTCGGTTTAATTTTTACTTGCCACAATCTGCGCCGAATTATGAACCTCGTGGAGAAAAATCAACTCAAAAAGTTCCTAAAAGGGCTTGATTTACGTCTTTTGATTTTAACAAGGTGTTTTAATGCGATTAGACGATTAAATCATTCAAACTATTCTTTTCATGTTATCAAATTAATTCAAATTAAAGTCGTTTAAATCGACTATATTTAAGGAAAAATTGGTTCGCATTAAGACTTGAAAACGGTTTTTAGACGAACTGACGTAATGTGTAATTATTAAAGAGAATATGAAACCAATTAAAGCCATTTTATTATTAGTCATTTTATCGTTGATCAATTTTTCATGTAAAAAAGACATCAATGGATGTACGGACCCTACATCAGACAACTATAATGTTGAAGCCAATCTTGACAACGGGAGTTGCTATTACCATGGAAATTTAACTAATTGGTATGACACTACCACTCGTGATAGCTTGCTTGCCAACAACATAGCATCGGTTTCCATTTATTTAGATAATGAGGTTTTTCAAAATTTCGATCCAAATTTCATTTTTTGGTCAAGCGAGCCTGAATGTAGTAACACAACTACAGGTAATTGGATAACAATGGAAGGAACTAAGAGTAAAACGGTTTCCATTACAGCTAAGGCTTTTGATGGTGCGAACGTTGAAATCCGCAATTGGAGCCAAACAATTACAATTAATGCTGGAGAATGTAAACTATATCAGCTTATATGGTAAGAATTAATACACATAACATCAACTAAAAGCCACGGGCTGAACAGCCATATCGGAGAAGCCCGCGTCTCCTAGTTGAGAACCGTTAATTCTCACCTCCAACAGCAATAAATTATCACGCTTAGACATATACAAGGTCTGAGTGAATGGACATTAACTATTTTTCTTTTATTCCATTTTTTGAAACTAAATCTAGCTACTTTAAAGCCAAGGATAGTCTCTAATACTGACGATGATACATTAGGTCATATTAAAATCAAAAGAATATCATGTCGGCATTATACAATAAAGAATTTTGTATGCGACAAATTAAATGGTAATTGGTATAACTCTTCGGCCAAATCAATATACCGAATTCCAATTTTCATCAAGGATAAAAGGATTTTAACGATGTTTTCATCTTGATCTAAAGATGTTGACTCTTCGAATTTTTTGTTTTATCTGAAAAAAGTGTTGTTTTTAACATCTAATTCAGATAAAATGGTTAAAGAATAGATTGCCATTAATTTCTTTTCCTGAGAAAAGCAAGTGAAACGACCCATAAAATAGTGTATCCATTTTTAGCACATCAAAAACTTTAAAATCCATTATCAAAACTGGAAGCTGATTTTGGGCTCATGTACATGTTAATTGAAAAAGCACATTCCATCATAAAATTCTTACCTTCGCTTTGCATGAAACATTGGATGCTTTTTTACTTTTTGTTTGCTTCGCTTGCCGTCGTTGCTCAAAAACCACTTAAAAAAAAGTTGTTGGGTGAATATGTGGGACAAATTGCGGCATATAAATTGAATACCGGGTCACAATTGATTGATGTGGCATCAACGGAGATATCAGTGAAATTAAGAAAAACAGATCTTGATTTTACCATTGGAAGAAACGAAATGACAGTTCCCTATACCTGGGAAAAAAAGGATAAAACAACGTTTATTGTAACATTTAACCGATCGGTTGATGAATCGCCTGAGACACTTTTGCTCTATAAAAAAACCAAATCAATGAAACGCTTGGGTCTGTTTCCGCAACCAGATGCTATATTGAATAAGAAAAAAAAGAAATAAGCTATTCTTCAAAAAATAATTTCTTCAATTCAGTTGCGTCGCTTGGTTTCATTTTACCCGCTAAGATCAAACTAAGTTGTTTTCTGCGCAAAGCTCCTTCAAATCGATTTTTTTCTTCCTCTGTTTCTGGTATCAATTCAGGCACTTGAATGGGACC
>CAMAQX010000247.1 GCA_945860455.1 Lishizhenia tianjinensis | reverse complement strand
TTTGTAATGATCGGCAAATCATCTTTGTAGATGCGAAAGTGAGGGCCAAACTTTTCTCGGCCTTTGTGTTGAAGATAAAAAATAGTGGAGCTGTAATTGTATTGCCTGACTCCGTTTTCGTCCACATAATAGGGTTTTTCGGTAGCAGGGTTATAAGGTTTCTTCATAATTTGTGAGTTTAGCGTGTAAGTGATTGGGGCTTAGTTTACCCGATGGAGAGGTTTGCAATGTAAGCGCGTTTAACATCCACTTTTTGGCAAGCGGCTTCCAATGGAGAATATCATTTTTTCCGGATTTCCACCCAACAGCTTCGTAATGGAGAAAAAACAATTCTGCTTCCCTTTTAACAGAATTGTTTTCTTTAAAAAATTCCAAAACTTCCGCTAGTTTGGGTGGGTCAAAAGATGATTTACTTTCTGTGTTTTTAGTTTTTACTTCTTGTTTTTTAGTTATTTTATTTCTTTTATTAGAAGGACTCATTTGTTGTTTATCGGTTGTGGTGCTTGTTGAATCGCCTGTTGTACTTTCAGTTGTATAATGAGTTGTATCAAATATGCACATGTGGACAACGCTAGGCACGAATTGACTGTGTGAAGGTTCATAGATAATGTATTTCCATTCTTCCAGTTGGTGCATGCCTTTGTGATAGGTATTGAAAGAACCTAATTTTGCTGCTTTTGCCAATTCACTTCGGTTTATCATAATCGGATTGTTGAAATTAGCCGCATTCCACATGTGAAAGAGTGCATAATACAAACTGACATGCCATGATTTCAGGCGTTTATCCTCCGTAATCATTTGACTAACAAGATTCAAATGAAGGATGTAATTGATCCGATACGATCTTTTTATCATCTTACAAACGGTTGCGAATGCGTGATTCCAACAACTGATGAATATCTTCTTTCGGATAGAAAATAACCCCACCAATTTTCGAATAGGGAATCTTACCGGTTAAGCGCAACGTTTGAAGCGTACTTGGTGAAATAGCCAGCATGCGCTGAACTTGATTCGATTTCAACCAACACTTTTCGTCCTTTTGTGTTTCACGTTCTTTCACCTCTTGATTTTTTAGTTGTTCAAAGAGGGTTCTCATTTCATGCAGAAGTTCTTGTTTCAAACCAACAAGATCTTCCACGGTTGCAATAGTAGCTGCCATATTTTTTGTTTTAAATTCTCTGCAAATAGAATGTAAAAAAATAGGCTAAGGGGGTTGCAAGGGGTTGTGCAACCTCTATTAAATTGTTTGAAAACAGTAGCTTTTCATCTTGTGACAACTAAATAAATGTTGTTGGATTGAGTAGCTAAAAAGTTAAAAAATGAGTAGCTTTGACTGTAAATAAAAAGATTCAGTAGCGACACGCTTTTTTGGGTAATCGAAACCGCCAATTATCAAACTCCCCTAAAAAGACAAGCTGGTCGTCCTCGCATGGCGTGGGCACAGTTTGCTTTGGGGAAGGAGCTTGGCGGTTCCGGGTTACCTGCAAACTGTTGACCACGCTACTTTTTAGTACAAAACATGCGATGGAAAATTCAAAGAACCTACCTCATTTAAGTTCCGAGCTTTTGTTGTTTATGCATATTCATCAGATTATTGATTGGAATGCGCTGTTGCACCTCAGTGAGGAAGAGCTGTGGATTATGAAGGGTATTTCTGTTCATCTTTTATTGGAAATTAACGTTCTGAAAAACTCTCATTTGAATTCAGACTAATATTGAGTCGGTTAATCATTTGAATTAGTTTTGTTTTTAATAAGGTGATATTTTTGGGATCTTTATCGTAATAGTTATTTCGTAAACTGGTAACAGCAATGCTTGATTGGTGCTTGGTTTTGAATACGTTGGAAAAAGCTGAAAAGACATGGGTTTTGTTTTTTTCTTGTATAATCCCTTCCTCTACCAATAATGCTGCAAACAGTGCCAACTGAGGAACATTTAGGGTTGTAGTTAGTTTCTGTTCTTGCTTATCGATTACCGGTTGAAAAATCAACTGCTCCGGATTGGCAGCGTGTATTCCATCAATGTACAGCAATTCTTCTTGTATCCATGTAATGATTAATTCTTTTGCTCCAGGAATTCCGGATTTGTACATTCTATTTGAATGGGGAATTATTTGCTTTATTTTCTTTTGTTCTTTGAGCAACCATTGTTTTAATTCCCATGGATTACTGAATTTATTCATTTCATTCCTGAAATTATTTGTTAGCCATGCTATGAAGTCTAGGTGATTGAAATTATGATACAATAAGAGGTATCGCATCGTTCGTGAATTCAATTCCATTCCTTCTTTTTCCCAGCATTTTTGTACAATGTCGTGAATGACCGCTTTGGCATAGGTAAACTCTCCTAGGGAAATAAATTCTCCTTTTATGAAATCTTCTACGACCTGAATTTGGGATTGTATGAGTTGGCCTAGCATTGGGTCTTCCCATGTTGATATGGCTTTTTTTAATTTGGTAATTTCTCTGTGTAACTCATTGATAGATATGGCATAGGTTCGCAAACATTCATTTACTTCTTCGCTGAAATGGTGTCCGTATTTTCGTTTTAATTTGAGTATTACTTGATTTAAATAATAGAGCGTTAGGGATTCCAGTTCTTTCTGAGTGTATTCGGTTTTTATTAACTCCGATGCCAATGGAATAGTCTGATTGTTTTGAGCTAGCAACTCCATTGCCTCATTCAGCAATGAATTTTGTATTTCGGAAACCCAATGCTTTACTCTTTCGGGTGATTCTATTCGGTATAGATTGTTGGTTAGTTCATGTTCTATTCTTACTGTTTCTGTTCTTAATTTCCAATTCAGGTATGCAAATTGAATCTCAGTTTGGCTGAGTTCCTTCCATGTCGCTGCGTAAAGCAATAACCAGAAGTTGCGTCCATTCGCACTAATGCGGGTTATTTTTTCTATTCTTCCTATTTTTCCGAATTCTTTTTCAAGGGTTTCGACTTGCTTTTTACTAAATTGATCGGTTAGCTCTTGTTCGGAAAATCGGATGAGGTATCCTTCGTACATTGGATGTTCCTGAGTGATTCTGCCCAAACTTTGGTAGTTCTTTTCCGTTTTCTTCGTATTTCTCTCCTGAATTACTTCTATGATTTTAGGTGCAGGTTGATTTTCTTGTAAAATATTGCAATAGTTTTCTATGTTTTTGTTGTTTCGAACCTCTTGCCACAGTGAAGTCAATTCCGTTAGATTAAAAACACTTACATGCATATTTATTCTGCCTTATATTTGTGCAAAGGCATACGTTATCTTGTTATGAAGTTTCAATTTGATCTGAATTTCAGGGTAAACCCTACTGTATTTCGGTATAAACCCCTAGCTTATCTTACTTTCTTTTCCGCTATTCCAAGGCATATTTGTTCCAAAAAGTTTGCTTCTCAATTGATTCATATCCTCGCTGACTTTTTTCTCTAATACCTTGGCATAAATTTGTGTGGTTTTTATACTTGTATGTCCGAGCATGGCACTTACTGTTTCTATTGGAACTCCGTTTGCCAAGGTAACTGTTGTTGCGAAGGTATGTCGGGCAATATGCGTTGTGAGTTTCTTTTTGATATTACAGATGATCCCAATTTCCTGCAAATAGGCATTGTATCGCTGATTTGAATTTACCGGCAATAACTTGTTGTTTCGTTTGCAGTATTCGTGGTTCT
>CAMAQX010000246.1 GCA_945860455.1 Lishizhenia tianjinensis | reverse complement strand
ACGATGGTATCTTTTCTGCACGGAACAAGAAGTTATAAATACAAATAGGAAACTCAAACATATTAACATTCTATAAACGTTCATACTATTTATTTTTGTACAAATATCGATTAATTTCTAGGATACAAAAAAATTGAATTCAGCGAATGAAATAAATTAACTTGTGATTTACGCAACTTTCTAATACTTAATCTTACTTTTGCAAATTGATGGAAAATCCCACTTGTTTTATTCCCCTTCAGACATTGGATGCCCATTTCCCCCTACCAGAAAAAATTGATTTCCCATTCTTTTATCAACCCAATGCACTAGCCGTTTATGCTGCTAAAGAATTACAAAAATCATTGATTCAAAATGATTTATCGCACAATTTCGGAATTGAAAACGCACAACGAAATGGAGCTATTGGTAAAATGTTTGGTGTATTAGTTGTTCAAAATCAAAAAGGTGAGCTTGGATACCTCAAAGCGTTTTCCGGAAAACTTGGTGATAAAAATGATCAACCCGGATTTGTTCCACCGGTTTTTGATATTTTGAAGGAAGATGGATTTTTTAAACAAGAAGAATTAAACATTAACAAACTAAATGCGCGTATTGAGGAAATTGAAAGTGATAGTACCTATAAAAATTTAAAAAAAATATACGAAGATTTTATCCAGGAAAGACAAAATTTATTGGATGAGTTTCGGAGGTACCTAAAAACTAAAAAGAAAGAGAGAGCCGAGTTGCGCAAATTAGAATCACTTACATTAACTACTGTCCAATTTGAACGATTAATTGAAGAATTAAAAAAAGAAAGTATTTCACAACAACTAGAATTTAAATTCTTAACCATTCAATCTCAAGAAAAGCTCACAGAATTAAAAAACCAATTTGAACCTTTAGAAACAGAACTAACGGATTTAAAATTACTTAGAAAACAAAAATCGAACGAATTACAAAATAAAATATTTACTCATTACACATTCATCAATCATAAAAAGGAAGAAAAAAGTTTATTGGCAATCTTTCAAGAAACTGTTTTTGATAAACCTCCTGCAGGTGCTGGGGAATGCGCAGCGCCAAAACTTTTTCAATATGCGTTTAAAAATAATTTAACACCAATTTGTCTGGCTGAATTTTGGTGGGGAATATCGCCAGATTCAGAAATCCGGGTTCACAAACAATTTTATTCCGCTTGTAGAGGGAAATGTGAGCCTATTTTAAATCATATGCTAAGCGCTAGTGTTGTTGAAGAAAATCCATTAAATCAACAAGCGGAAATCACAGAAATCCCAATATTATTTGAAGATGAATGGATAGTTGTTGTTGACAAACCTGCTGAATTCTTATCTGTGCCGGGTAAACGATTAACCGATTCTGTTCTCACACGGCTACAGGAACTTTATCCTGATGCAACGGGTCCACTCCTACTCCATCGACTAGATATGTCAACTTCTGGAATCCTTGTTGCGGCAAAAACGAAAGAAGTTCACAAGCATCTTCAGAATCAATTCATTAAACGTTCTATCAACAAAAAATACATTGCTTTACTTGAAGGAGAATTAAACCAACTTGAAGGGGAAGTAATTCTACCTCTTATCGGAGATATAACTGATAGACCCAAACAAAAAGTATGTTTTGAATATGGGAAAAAATCAAGAACGATTTATAAGGTTTTAGAACAAAAAAATGGACGAACGTTAATTGAATTCAAACCAATTACAGGAAGAACACATCAACTAAGAGTACATGCTGCACATCATTTAGGGTTGAATTGTCCCATTGTTGGCGATGATCTTTATGGACTTCCCAACAACCGTTTGCACTTGCATGCTTCCGAACTCACGATTTTTCATCCGGTTTTAAAAAAGGAAATTCATATTTTTTCGCCTTGTAAATTCAATTGGTAAAAGAGTCAAATGCTTGTAAATGCAACTAAATAATGCATTTTATCGTCAAAGACATCAAACTCATTTCATGAAATTATTCCATACTTTTATAGTTGTCACAACAATCTTTTTTTTACCAAACGCATACGGACAAAGTGTACCATGTCCATTTGTAAATGCAGGGCCAGATCAAACGGCTGATTGTTCGGCAGCACAAGGATGTTCTAACTTAGCGGCGACGTTTTTAGAACTAAAAGAAACAACTTCATATACCGTTGAGTCAATTCCCCACGCGCCCCCAATCCCTTATAATCAAGCTGGAGGAACAGCCGTATCTGTAAACACGGATGATGTTTGGAGTGGTGTCATAAATATCCCATTTCCCTTTTGTTTTTATGGCGTTACTTATAATTCAATGTTAATTGGTTCTAATGGAAACTTGAACTTTACGACGACCAGTCCCGGAGGATATTGTCCGTGGTCGTTCACTGCTAGTTGTCCATCAACAAATTTGACAGCTGCTGGAAATGTTTTTGGTATTTATCATGACATTGACCCATCGGTTTGTGGTAACATTAAATATTATGTGGTAGGAACGGCTCCATGTCGTCAGTTGGTTGTATCTTATGATGTTATCTGTCAATTTAGCTGTACTTCCATTTCAAGTCGTCACATGATGGTTCTAAATGAAACAACTAATTACATTGATGTGTATGTTGAATCAAAACCTTTGTGCACTGGTTGGAACGGTGGAAATGCAATTATTGGATTACAAAACCCCGCTGGAACAGCTGGAATTACAGCACCTGGAAGAAATTCAGCACCCGACTGGACAGTTACAACACCGGAAGGATGGAGATTTAAACCAGCTGGAAATCCATTGTACACGTTTGAATGGTTTCAAGGAACTACTTCCTTAGGAACTACTCCGGCAATCACTGTTTGTCCAAGCACGACAACAACTTATACAGCTGTATTTACTTACACCCCATGTGGTTCAACAACCCCAATAACATTAACTGATGATGTAACGATTACCCCGGCTCCTGGGTCTATTAACGCAACTACCTCAACTACTCAATCAACTTGCCTGCAAGCAAATGGCAGCGCAACAATAACCGCAACAGGTGGAAGTGGAACATTATCTTATTCGAATGATAATGTAACGTTTGGATCTTCCACTACCTTCAACAATTTGTCAGCAGGAACTTATACGTTCTACGTGCAAGATCAAGGAGGCTGTTTGGTTAGTCTTCCTACTCAAATTACAGATTTATCAACATTAACGGCATCCATTATCGCAGATAGCAATGTGAGTTGTTTTGGGGGAAATAATGGAGAAATATTAGTTGCTGCGGCAAATGGAAATCCACCCTATTCTTATGAATTAAATACGCTTCCAGTTCAATCAAATGGACAATTTCAAAATTTGACAGCAGGAATTTATCAAATAACCGTTTCGGATGCGCAAGGATGCACATTTACTCTTAGCGATACATTAACCGAACCAACTGAATTGCAATTAACTGAATTGAATACCGATTCTACCACGTGTAATTTATCCAATGGTTTAATTGAAGTTTCAGCAACAGGAGGAATACTCAATTATATCTATTCAATTGTTCAAAATACTTCACCACAATCCAGTGGAATTTTTTCGTTACTTGGAGCAGGAAATTACACTGTATTAGTTGAAGATGAAAATGGATGTATTGACTCACTTACATCAATCGTTTATGCCAATCCAGCTATTAATTTGAGCGTAGGAGCAATAAGTAATGTGAGCTGTGTTGGATCATCA
>CAMAQX010000245.1 GCA_945860455.1 Lishizhenia tianjinensis | reverse complement strand
TCAACTTTACAATCATTAGGTGTTTTTACTTAACTTTTGAAATATTAATTTAAAACTTTTGGTTTCCTGTTTTTTAATTGTATTTTTATTCCTAAATTCAACTAAATGCTTAAAATCAGGACATTTTATCTTCTTCTCTTCACATTAATTTTCACCAGAACGAACAATTGGGGACAAACCACCACGCAATTATCGAGTGCTTTTTGTTCGGGTACAGTTTCATCAATGGGATCCAATATAACTTGTGTAGGTGTTTCTGTAGCAATTGGGTATCGTTTTGAGGTGAGTACTATGTCAAACATTGTGATTGGCACATACAATGGGTATGCTGCGGGTACCACAAATAAATTTCGTTTCTCTTGGATATCCGGATGCGTGGTTTCATACGGAACAACTTATAAAATCCGTGTTGCTTTTACAACAAATGGGTCCACATGGAGTGCATATGGGTCCACTTGCCAAGTTACAACACCCACATCACCAATTCAAATTAATCCCATTTTTTGCAGTACAACCATTGCAAGTATGGGATCCTCAATAACTTGTTTAACAAATCAAATGTGTGGACATCGTTTTCAAGTAACCGATCAAAGCACAGGAATCGTTGTCGGAGTCTATGATGCTATTGCAGGAGCAATAGCAAATCCCGGTCGTTCGAAGTTTGAATTTCGATTTTCTTGGATGCCTGGACTCATCAATGTTGGAACCATCTATACCATTAACGTTGCTTATTATAACGGAACAACAGCAACTTGGAGTGCGTATGGCCCTGGATGTGATATTGAGACACCTACTCCTGTTCCAACAGAGTTAACAACTACATTTTGTAATGATTCAGCAATTGCCACAATAGGAACAAATATTTATTGTGATCCCGTACCAGGAACTATTCAATATCAGTTCATTGTAACAAATAATACTTATGGGCCAATAGCTACCTTAAATAAGTCCACAAACTCGTTTAAATTGCAAGAATTAACGGCTCAATCTTCCACCCACCCTATGGCAGGACTTCAATATGATGTAGTTGTAAAAACAAAACAATTATCCACTGATCCCTTTGATAATCCTGGAAATTCATGCTTTGTAAAACTGGTCGTACCAACCACAACAATTTCAACAAATGACTGTGGTAGAACCATTAATTATTTGCAGCAAGACACCTTATTTTCGGTACCACTTTCAGGGGTGCAATTTTATAAATACAGACTTTTTGACGGTGCAACATACCTCTACGATTCTGTTGTCACGCCATCCAGTTACAATGGGATTACCTTACGTAAATTCCCTGGAATTCAATATTGCAAAACATACAGTATCTCTGTTAAGGTAAAGATGAATGGAACTTGGGGTCAATGGGGTCCAGATTGCTCTATTTCAACCGAATGTAATCCAACAACCGAATTAAGATCAGTATTTTGTGGAAGTACGGTATCATCCTGTATGACTAATATTTATGTAAATTCATTAATCTATGGAACTCCTTACCGTTATAGTGTACAATGGACACATCCAACATTGGGATTAATAACAGATTCTGTTGACATGGTAGGCTCAGGATTTAAATTAAGTAACTTACCACAAGCTTCAAAACTTGTTTACAATACTTTTTATTTCATTAAATGTAAAGTCTATATTGGTGGAGCTTGGAAACCATGGGGACCTGGTTGCTTTGTTTTATTAAATACAACATCAACTTTAACTGGATTTTGCAATTTAGCCGTTACAACAATGGGGACAAATGTTTATTCTTCATCGGTTGGCTGTGCATTGGATTATAAGTTTAGGTTAAACGGACCTGGACTTAGTAATTATGAACACAACCCGAGTACTATGACCAATCGTTTTCAGCCATCACAACTCATTTCAGCTGGTATTCAATACAACCAAACATATACAGTTGAGGTTGCATACCTGGTAAATGCAGCTGCTGGATGGTCAGCATACGGACCTTCATGTACTATAACTACACCTTCTGCCATGATGCCTGATGAAACAATCTATGAATTAAATGGTACTGCAAAGGAATTTAATGCTGGAGAAAACATGGAGAATACCAATCAAAATAATTTATCGCAAGACGTCCAATTTGAATTTGTTATTTTTCCAAATCCAACAAATAATGACTTCACATTAACGAAATTAAATGACGTGACATTTAGATCCAACATTCGAATTATAGACCAATTTGGAAAAACCATTGACCAATGGAATGCCAACGAAATACAGGATGGAATTACGTTTGGATCTTCATATTCCCCAGGTTTTTATTTTGTAGAATTTGAATGTGAAAATATTCGAAAATCATTTAAACTTGTGAAAATTTAATCCATTTCAAAAAATAAAAAAGTCGTTGATTTATATAAATCAACGACTTTTTTGTAGCTACTTTTATCTATTATTTTCTAAAAATTACTAATGTTCTTTTGATTACGTTTTTTATATTTTGGCTAACCAATTCAATAAGCCATTCAAGAGGTTTGTCGCTCCATCGTTGCGGATGAAACGTAAACATAATTACAGATGGCATCTGATTTTTCAGAAACGAACAAATAATTTGATCTGTCTTTGAAAATTTTAAATCAAAAGAGGATATAACTTTGTCTCTAACACTAACGCCCTTATTATTCCAAGTTCGACCAGTATCTGTTAAATAATATACACTTGAATAATTCGTATCAAAATATGGCTCGCCCAATATTCCAAAAGATTGATAATCATATTTTTGCCATAACTTTTTATTATCGTATCTGGATAAAGGACTGCCATGCATGCAAATTGTATTTACCGGCACCAACTTCCTCAATTTCGAAAGATTTCTTTTAAAGTCTTCAATCGCAAAATCCACATTTCCTTTGGTAACAGTTAAGTTCTCGTAATGATAACCTATTTCATGTCCCATTTTATTTATTTTCAATATAATGGACTCATCCCAACTAGCTGCCACTGCGCGAAAATAATAAACCCCTTTTATCCCAAGATTATTTTGAATCTCGGCAAACAGTAAAGAATTTCCTGGTTTCAAATCAACATCATGTCTCAAAATCACCACTTTTTCTTTTGGTTTACGTAAAAACTCTTCGTAAGTCTGAAAGTAATACCCGGCATCCCTTATCGAATTTAGAAGCAATTCATATTTCTTGATAGTAAAATCCATTAATTAAAATTCTTAATAAATTCAGGATTAGTAATTACCCTTTTATTACTCTCAGGGAATTCAACAATAAACCATTTTAAAAATTCGGATGCATCGATTTTATCTTTTAAAAATTCGGACTGCTTTTGTTTACACCCCATATATTCTTTTCCTTTGTTCGCCATAAAAATGGCTTGTTTGATGGCTTTCTCTTGTTCCTCCAAGTTACTTTTGAATTGGAAAAAAAGACCGTATTTTTCTAAATCCTCACCATTACCAGACCAAATTGAATTAACAAAAACCGAAGGAGTACCTAATATTGCAGCCTCCGCAGCCATTGAGGCGCCTTCACCAAAAAATAGTGAGGCATGACTAAGTACAGAATGAATTTTATCATAGGGAACGGTTAAGCGAAACTGTTCTAATTCTTTGGGCAATTCCCCTTCAGAGGAAATAAAAACAGGCATGATTACACTAATTTCATTAACAATTCTCAATTTATTTTCAATGGTTAATCCTTGAATTCCCTGATCATGATAGGCATCCCAACTAATAAAACGGAGAAGCGCAAAGTTG
>CAMAQX010000244.1 GCA_945860455.1 Lishizhenia tianjinensis | reverse complement strand
AGGAAATCTTTTTTTATCTGTCATTGATTCAACAATAACTGAGTTTTTTCCTTGAGCTACAATTTTATACAAACCTGGACGTCCAGCGATAGAAATAATTCCTTGCAAATTCATGAATACTTTTTTATTTTGGTTCAAAAATAGGAATCTTTTGGAAAAGAGTATCAAATAACAATCGTTTTATTTGACAAAGGGTCTATTTTTTCTCAAAATTTGATAGATAATAAAACTTGTTGTTACTCCAAGAATACTGCCTGCGAGTGTATCTGCTAAAAAATGCTGGGATAAATAAATACGGGAATACCCCACAAAAAGAGCAATTACAAAAAGAGCTATTCCTATTTTTTTAGACTGATAGAATAAACCAAGTGCTGCAGTTAATGCAAATATAGTAGTTGTATGTCCCGAAGGAAAGCTATGACTGGCATGCATTTTCATTCCTGAAACAATGGGGACACGAAGCGAACCCGATTGAATATAATGATACGGCCGCATAAAATCATCAAAAACAAAATTCTTTAACAATTGAGCCAACAGCGAAGAAAAAAGAAAGGTCAAAAGAAGAAATATTCCTTTTTTTCTATCGAGAAAAAAGAAAAGTAACGATACGAGTACAGCGAAGATTCCATCACCCAAGAAAGTAATCGTCGAAAAAATAAAATCAAGGAGGTAATCGTGATAACTATTTAAGGACTGATGAATTTCAAATTTTGGAACGGTAGTAGTATAAATGAATAGAATTAGCCAAACAAAAATGAATGAAATCACATACGATTTAGATGAAAAGGAGATCGAATTCCAATATTTCATAATACAAAAGTAAACTTTGACCCTTTTAAAAACAACGATTTTTATATCTTTGTCCTGAAAATGAAAAATGACTTATTAATCAGAGCTGCCAAAGGCGAATCAATTGATCGTTATCCGGTTTGGATTATGAGGCAAGCAGGTAGAATTCTCCCTGAATATAGGGCCGTGAGGTCTTCTGTAAAAGACTTTAAAGCACTCGTTAAAAACCCTGAATTATGTTGTGAAGTTACACTTCAACCTGTTGATATTTTAGGGGTGGACGCTGCGATTATTTTCTCTGACATCTTAGTTGTTCCTGAGGCAATGGGTTTGGATTATGAGATGATTGAGCAAAAAGGACCTTGGTTTGAAAAAACGATTCGTACCTCAGATGACCTATCATTGATTTCCGGCAATATAGACGTTTCAGATCGATTAAGTTACGTCCTAGAGGCAATCTCCCTAACGAAAAAGACACTTGACGGTCGTGTACCATTAATTGGTTTTGCAGGGGCTCCATGGACCATTTTTTGTTACATGGTGGAAGGAAAAGGGTCAAAAACTTTTTCGGAATCACGCAAGATATTATATCAAAATCCAATTTTGGCGCACAACTTGTTAAGCCAAATTACAGATGTCACTATAGAATATCTAAAATTACAAATGAAACATGGAGCAGATTTAGTGCAAGTTTTTGATTCCTGGGCAGGGATATTATCACGCGCTCAATACCAAGAATTTTGTTTGCCATACCTTACCAAGATTTGTAATGCGATTACTGAAATTCCAATTACAATTTTCGCGAAAGGAGCAAGTGCATCTTTATCTGATTTGGCGAAATTAAATTGTAATATACTTGGATTAGATTGGAACATGGATATTAATTCAACTCGCGAATTGGTGAATGAAACAAAAACATTACAAGGGAACCTAGATCCATGTGTTCTTTATGGAACGCAGCAAAATATTGAACTCGAAACAAAAAAAATGCTTAGTTCGTTTAAAAGTAAACGACATATTGTTAACTTAGGCCACGGAATTTATCCAGATACTGACTTTGAAAAAGTAAAAACGTTTATAAATACAGTTAAAAACCATGAAATCAATTAATCTAAATTCAACACTAACATGGGGGATTTCCTCTGTGGCGTTAGTTGGACTTGTTTCTTTCAGTAATCCTGTTTTTGGACAAAAGAAGAAAGATAATAAATCAGAAGAAACCAATACTGACGGAAATTTTGTTCGAAATGGAAGGTTCGAGAATTTAAAATCACCTGGAAAAAAACCAAAACAGCTAGGGGGAATTGATTATATTGATGGTTGGTATTCAGCCACTGGTGTGAAAGCTGATGCGTATCGATCTGATGTTACTGATGTTGAAACTGGAATAACAGTACCTCAAAGTAAATATGGAAAAGAAGAGCCTACACCGACCTATGGTTACAACTATGCTGGAATTCATGTTTATGTTACTGGAAAAAAACAAAACGAGCGCTCGTATTTAACCGGTGAATTGAATACTAAATTGACGAAAAAGAAGTTGTATTGTGTTGAATATTATGTCTCTTTAGCTGAAGGTTCTAAATATGCAACGAATAATATAGGTGCAAAATTTGACATGAAACGTCCTGAAGAATCAAAGGACAAAAATCTTTTCAAAGGAGTTGCCGACATCTTACATCCGGATAATGAAACAAAAGTTTTTAATTCAGCGAACGGTTGGCATAAAATATGTGGTACTTACGAAGCTAAAGGAGGAGAACAATATATTTCTCTAGGTAATTTTGCTTCTAACAATAAAACTAAAAACGAAGCATTCAAAAAATCTAAAAACGCGAAAGCAACCGCTTTACAATCGGCTTATTATTTTATTGATAATGTAGTTGTTCGTGAATATTTCCCAACTTTCGAGGCATACTTATTGGCTAATAATTTATCAAATCTTATGAAAAATGAAGAAGATTTATCAGAAGATGAAATTGCAGAAAAAAATGAATTTGAAAAAAAGTATTTAGCAATAGAACCTTGTAAATGTGGTGGAAAAGACATGGATAAAGGGTATTCCGATTTGACATTTCAAAAAGAGTTCATCATTGAAGACAAAATGACTCCAAAACAAAAAATTGAAACATATGCTGTTTTCTTCGGAGCAGGGAAAAGTGATCTTACGACAGAAGCAAATAACACGATTGATGACGTAGCAAGAATCTTGAAAGCAAATTCTGGGTTAACCCTGACGGTTGTTGGTCATGCCGATACCATGGAAACAAATTTAAGTGAGATTACTCCTGCATTCAAGGAAGTCGATAAAAAACGCGCTACTGCAGTAGCTGATCAATTGAAAAAATTAGGTGTAACAAATGTAATAGCAATTGAATTCAAAGGTATTAAGGAAGAAAGTGATTTTGTTTCTGGTGATGCTGAAGAAAAAGAAATCGATTGGGCGAAAAACAGACGCGTTCAATTTATTATTAAATAATTACCGATAACTCAATTTAAAGCCGCTTCTATAGCGGCTTTTTTTATTCTATGAAAACACTTATTTTACTAATCTTTATCTTCCCCTCTATTCTACGTGCTCAAGCGTTGGAGGAAATTGTATATTCCACTAGAAAATGTCATGCGCGAGGGATTACCTCAGATAAATCATTTATTTATGTCTCTACCAATGATGGGTATGTGTTTAAAATCAACCCAAAAACAAAAAAATCAGTTCAATTAATCAATTTTAATCATACCGGTGGTGAATTAAGAGACATTGAATTAGTCAACCATCAAATTCTAACCATGCAGAGTGGAGATTCTGGGGTTGTTGCTAATATAAGCACTAACCAATTCCATTACTTTAATTCCGTATTCCTCAATGGAATGGATTTCTCTGGAAAGAGTGGTTTTATGATGGGCGATCCGATAAACGATACCTTCTCATTATTTTTC